>NZ_JBGCCT010000017.1 GCF_041260665.1 Catenulispora sp. GP43
CCTGGGACACGACACCGACCCTAACCGACCACCCCGAACCACAGACGAAAACCACAGACCAACACCATGATCAAACTAAGCTACGTGGCATTGCCTCCGGCGGCGCCTGCGCGGCGAGCGGCCTCGGCTCGGAGGGTGCACAAGACCCCGCGCTGGTGACGGTCCGAATGTTGGTCGCCTCTGTCCCGGATCCCTCGTGGCTGTCGTCGCCGTAAACGGAATCATTCCGGACTGGCGGTATCAAGTCGGATCGCTGTTGCTGTGGTTGATTTTCGTCCGACTTGACACCGCCAGTCCGGAATGATTGGCAGAGCCCGCCGACAGCGACGAGGGATCCGGGACAACCCCACCCGTGGGAAGGGTCCCCGCACTACCAGCTCGCCAGTCGCCACCGCAGCGTGTGCGTCCCGGAGTGGACCCCGTCCACACCACAGGCCGGGGTTGTCCCGGATTCCCCGTCGCTTCGGCGGTGCTTGCACAACCATCCCGGACTGGCGGTGTCCAGCCGCACGGAACCGCACCACAGCAGCGTGTGATCCGGCTTGACACCGCAGCGGAGGCGCCTTTAAGCCCTTGACCTTGCTTGTCGCTCTTGACCTTGACTTTCGCTCGTGTCCACCCGAACCACCGGCCGCCAGTGCGTGGCGAGCATCCAACTCAACACCTTGAGCTTTGCCGCGCATTCGAGGAAGGGCCCGCTCCCCTTCTCGGGAATCGCGATGCGCGTGGTGCGCGGCACGGGGAACCGCTTCCTCCGCCTCTATCGCCGGGCCCTTCCTTCGCCACCCATTCCACGGCCGACGCCCCACGAGCCCCAGGGCCCAAAGTCCCGGCCCGAACAGTGCCTTCGACTCTGAGGACGACAGCGCCCCGTCCTAGATCGTGGATCAGCCGGGCAACAGCCCGGACACCTATCCCACCAAGGCGGTCGTCATGAGCAACGACACCCACACCGATCCGGGGCGCACAGCGTCTCCCAGCCCATCGCAGCCCGATACCGATACCGATACCACTACCGCGACAGAGCCGCACCGATTCGGCCTGCCGACCGCGACCGCGCTGGTGGTCGGCACGGTCATCGGCACCGGGGTCTTCGCACTTCCCTCGGCCCTGGCGCCGTACGGGCCGATCAGCCTCGTGGCCTTCGTCCTGGTGACGGTCGGCGCACTGGCACTGGCCCTCACGCTGGGCAAGCTGTCCAAGCGGGTCCCCGGATCCGGCGGTCCCTACGTCTACGCCCGGGACGCGTTCGGTGACTTCGGCGGCTTCCTGAACGCCTGGTCCTACTGGATCACCGCGTGGGCCGGCAACGCCGCGATCGTGGTGGCCTGGGTCGGCTACGTCGAGGTGTTCTGGAACAGCGGGCACGCCAAGTCCTGGTCGATCGTCATCGCGATGATCGGGCTGTGGATCCCGGCGCTGGTCAACCTGTCCGGTGTGCGGAACTTCGCCGCCGCCCAGGTGGTCACCACCGTGGTGAAGTTCATCCCGCTGCTGTTCATGGCCACGGTCGGCCTGCTGTTCATCAAGGCCCACAATTTCGGTGCCTTCAACGCCTCCGGAACCTCCGTCGGCAGCGCCGTCTCCGCCGCCGCGGCGATCGCGCTGTTCAGTTACCTCGGCATCGAGACCGCCTCGGTCGCGGCCGGGCGGGTCCGGAACCCGAAGCGCAACGTCGCCCGGGCCACGGTTCTGGGCACGATCGGCTGCGCGGTCGTCTACATCCTGGGCACCGTCACGGTGTTCGGCACGGTCTCCAACGCCGCGCTGCGCACGTCCGCGGCGCCGTTCACCGATTCGGCGAACGCCATCTTCGGCGGGCATTGGGCCGGCAACGCTGTCGCGATCGCCGCGATCATCTCCGGCATCGGCGCGCTGGTCGGCTGGACCCTGATCGTCGCGGAGATGCCGCAGGCCGCCGCCCGCGACCGGCTGTTCCCGGCCCGGTTCGCCGTCGAGAGCCGCCGGGGCACCCCGGCGTTCGGCATCATCGTCTCCACGATCCTGGCCTCGGTCCTGACCGTCGTCAGCTACACCCGCTTCGACAAGGTCTTCGTCACGATCGTGCTGCTGACGGTGGTCACCGCCGTCATCCCGTACATCTTCAGCGCCGCCGCCCAGCTGTACTGGCTGCTCACCCGAGGCAAGGCGACCGACTGGCCGCACCTGGTCCGCGACTCGGCCGTCTCGGCGATCGCCCTGGTCTTCTCCTTCTGGTCGCTGGCCGGAAGCGGCTATCAGGCCGTGTACTTCGGGGTGTTCTGCCTGTTCCTCGGCATCCCGGTCTACGTCTGGATGAAGATCGGACGCCGCGAGTACGGCGAGAGCGTCGTCATCCCCGCCGAGCTGACGCGGGCGGGTGAGTGAGGACCATGACCCGCGCCCTCGGTGTCGCCTCGGAAGTCGGACAACTCCGCCAGGCGATCGTTCACCGGCCCGGTCTGGAGCTGACCCGGCTGACCCCCGACAACTGCGACGAGCTGCTGTTCGACGACGTGCTGTGGGCTGACAAGGCCCGCGAGGAACACGACGTGTTCGCCCAGCTGCTGCGCGATCACGGGGTGCGCGTCCACCACTTCGCCGACCTGCTCGGCGAGACGCTGCGCGCGCCGGAGGCCAGAGCCTTCGTCCTGGACCGGATCGTCACCGACCACCGCGTCGGCCCGACCCTGGCGCCGGCGCTGCGCGCGCTGGCCGAGGACGCCGAACCCGACGCGCTGGCCGAACTGCTCATCGGCGGCGTCACCAAGAACGACCTGTCTCCGCTGCGGTCCCGGAGCCTGCGCTGGCAGAGTCTGGACGCCGACGACTTCGTGCTGCCCCCGCTGCCGAACACGTTGTTCCAGCGCGACAACTCGGCCTGGATCCACTCCGGGGTCAGCATCAACCCGATGGCCATGCCGGCCCGGCAGCGCGAATCGATCCACAGCCGCGCGGTCTACCGCTTCCACCCGATGTTCGCCGACGCCGGGTTCCCGGTGTTCTACGGCGGGGACGACGCCGACCACCAGCCGGCGACCCTGGAAGGCGGCGACATCCACGTCCTGGGACGCGGCGTCGTCCTGATCGGCATGGGCGAGCGCTCCACGCCGATGGGCGTGGAGATCCTGGCCCGCGAACTGTTCCGGCACCACGCCGCGAGGCAGGTCATCGCCGTCCAGCTGCCCAAGTCGCACGCGCTGATGCACCTGGACACGGTCTTGACCATGATCGACGTCGACACGTTCGTCCGCTACCCCTACCTCGACCCCGCCTCGCTGCGCCCCTGGGTGATCACCCCGGCCGACCCGGAGGAGATCGTCGATCACGACGCCGCCGGGCTGCACATCGAGCACCGCGACGATCTGTTCGCGACCATCGCCGAAGCCCTGGGCCTGGACAAGATCCGGGTCCTGTCCGCCGACGAGGACCTGCGCGCCGCCCAGCGCGAGCAATGGGACGACGCGAACAACTTCCTCACCGTCGCGCCCGGCGTCGTCGTCGGCTACGAGCGCAACACGGTCACCAACACCATGCTGCGCGACAACGGCATCACCGTGCTGCCGATCCCCGGCAGCGAACTCGGACGCGGCCGGGGCGGAGCCCGCTGCATGACCTGCCCGATCCAGCGCGACGGCATCTGAGGCGGTCCGAACCGCCACCGCCGACACCGGCGCGATTCGACCACCGACGACCAACCCCAAACAAAGGACTGAGAATCATGACCGACAACCGGCACCCCGGATCGCTCCTCAAGGAGATCGACCTCACCAAGGAGCAGTTCCTCGGCCTGCTGGACCTGGCCCGCGACCTGAAGCAGGCGAAGGCCGCCGGCACCGAGACCCAGCCGCTGGCCGGGAAGAACATCGCGCTGGTCTTCGAGAAGGCCTCCACCCGCACCCGCTGTGCGTTCGAGGTCGCCGCCCACGACGAGGGCGCGCACGTCGCCTACCTCGGCCCGGAGGGCTCGCACATCGGCCGCGACGAGTCCATCAAGGACACCGCGCGCGTCCTGGGCCGGATGTTCGACGGCATCGAGTTCCGCGGCTTCGCGCAGGACACCGTCGAGCAGTTGGCCGACTACGCCGGGGTCCCGGTGTGGAACGGGCTGACCGACCAGTGGCACCCGACGCAGATGCTCGCCGACATCCTGACCATGACCGAACACTGCGACGCCCCGCTGGAGGCCATCACCTACTGCTTCCTGGGCGACGGACGCAACAACGTCGCCCGCTCGCTGCTGGTCACCGGGGCGCTGCTGGGCATGGACGTGCGGATCGCGGCCCCTCGCGAGCTGTGGCCGCCGCAGGACGTGGTCGCGATCGCCCGGGCACTGGCCGACGTCAGCGGCGCGCGGATCGACGTCACCGACTCCGCCGAGCAGGCCGTGCGGGGCGCCGACTTCCTCTACACCGACGTGTGGGTCAGCATGGGCGAATCCGACGACCAGTGGGCGGCGCGCGTCCCGCTGCTGCTGCCCTACCGCGTCACCGAGCAGCTGATCGCGGCCACCGGCAAGCCGGCGACCAAGTTCCTGCACTGCCTGCCGGCGGTCCACGACACGAACAGCGACCTCGGCCGGCGCCTGCATGAGAAGTTCGGCCTGGTCGGCGCCGAGGTCGCCGACGACGTCTTCGAGTCCGAGCGCTCCGTGGTCTTCGACCAGGCCGAGAACCGCATGCACACGATCAAGGCGGTCCTGCGGTCCGCCTTCGGAGGCTGAGATGCGCATCATGGTCGCCCTCGGCGGCAACGCGCTGCTGGAGCGCGGCGAGAAGCCCGACGCCGAGATCCAGCGCGAACACGTCCGCCGCGCAGCCGCCGCCCTGGCCCCGCTGGCCCGGGACCACCAGCTGATCATCTGTCACGGCAACGGACCGCAGGTCGGGGTGCTGGCCGTCGAGAGCGAAGCCGATCCGAACCTGAGCCGCCCCTACCCGCTGGACCTCCTCGTCGCCCAGACCCAGGGCATGATCGGCTACTGGCTGGTCCAGGAGCTCCAGGACGCGGGCGTCGAGCAGCCGGCCGTCGCCGTCCTCACCCGGGTCGTCGTCGACCGCGGCGACCCGGCCTTCGCCCGGCCGACCAAGTTCATCGGCTCCGGCTACCGCCGGGACCAGGCCGAGCGCCTGGCGGCCGAGCGGGGCTGGAGCGTCGCCGCCGACGGCGAGCGCTGGCGCCGCGTCGTGCCCTCCCCCAGGCCGCTGCGGATCCCGGAGCTGGCCTCGATCACCGGCCTGCTGGAGGCTGGGACGATCGTCGTGTGCGGCGGAGGGGGCGGGATCCCGGTCGCCGAGGACGCCTCCGGCGGCCTGGTCGGCGTCGAAGCCGTCGTCGACAAGGACCTGACCGCCGCGCACCTGGCCGTGGAGCTCGACGCCGACCGGCTGCTGGTGCTCACCGACGTGAGCGCGGTGATGCGCGACTTCGGGACCCCGCAAGCCGCGCCGATCAGCACCCTGGCCCTGGAAGACCTGCCGGATCTGCACCTGCCGGCCGGCTCGATGGGGCCCAAGGTCCAGGCGTGCGGGGCCTTCACCACGGCCACCGGCCGACCGTCGGCGATCGGGGCGCTGACCGAGGCGGCCGCGATCCTCGACGGATCCGCGGGCACCACGATCAGGGCGCACGGACCGACACCGATAGAGCAGTTCGGCCCTGTCGCGGCCGGATCGCGCCTGGTGGTCTAGACACATGTCCGCCGAACTCCATGTTCCCCAGGCCCCGCGCGACCCGTTCGGCGAACCAGCTGTCGCCGCGCCGGGCCGGCCGGACCCGCTCGGTGAGGTCATCGACGTGTCCCAGGCGTGCGCGCTGCCCGTCGACGACGTGCTGCGCGGGCTCGCGACGACCGGCGACGGCCTGTCGTCGGCACAGGCGGCGCGACGGCTGGCGCGGTTCGGCAGCAACGCCGTGTCCTCACACCGCGCACGGTTCGCCCTCGTGCTGTGGCACCAGCTGCGCTCGCCGCTGCTCGGGCTGCTGCTCGCCGCCGCGACCGCGTCGTACTTCGTCGGCGAGCGCACCGACGCCCTGATCATCGGTGTGATCGTGGCGCTGTCGGTCGGCCTGGGCTTCGTCAACGAGTACCGGGCCGAGAAGGCCGCCGAAGCGCTGCACTCGCAGATCCACCACCGGGCGCTCGTGCTGCGGGACGGGCACCCGGTGGCCGTGGACGTCACCGATCTCGTGCCCGGAGACGTCGTCGACCTCGAACTCGGCGACATCGTCCCGGCCGACCTGCGGCTGATCCACTGCTCGGGCCTGGAGTGCGACGAGTCGACCCTGACGGGCGAGTCGCTGCCCGTGGACAAGAGCACCCCGCCGGTCCCCTCCGGTACACCGTTGGCGGAGCTGGCCGACTGCGCCCTCATGGGGACCGTGGTCCACGCCGGAAGCGGACGTGGCGTGATCGTGGCGACCGGTACGAGCACCCAGTTCGGGCGGATCGCGGCGGGCCTGGGCACCCACCAGACGGAGACCGAGTTCCAGGTCGGTCTGCGCAAGTTCTCGATGTTGCTGGTGTACGTCGCCGGCACGCTGACCACCGGGATCTTTGTCGTCAACGTGGCCCTGCACAAACCGATCATCGACGCGCTGCTGTTCTCGCTGGCGATCGCCGTCGGCATCACGCCGCAGCTGTTGCCAGCCGTGGTCTCCACCAGCCTGGCCGCCGGATCGCACCGGCTGGCCAAGCGCAAGGTACTGGTCAAGCGCCTGGTCTGCATCGAAGACCTCGGCGACGTCGACACGCTGTTCACCGACAAGACCGGCACCCTGACCGAGGGCCGGATCAGCTTCCTGCGCGCGGTGCCCGCCGACGGCTCCACCGCGCAGGAGACCCTACGCTGGAGCCTGCTGTGCACCGAGGTCACCGCCGAGGCCGGACGCGCCGAAGGCGGCAACCCGCTGGACGCGGCGCTGTGGCGGTCCGAGGCCGCGGCGGCCCTGGAGCCCGCGCTGGCCGACTTCGCCACGGTGTCGCTCCTGCCCTTCGACCACGAGCGGCGCATGGTGTCCGTCCTGGTCCGCGGGACGGATCGCAGCAAGACCCTGATCACCAAGGGGGCGCCCGAGACGGTCCTGGACCGGTGCGTGGACGTTCCCGCCTCGGCCCGGGCCACGCTGGACGCCGAGTTCGCCGCCGGGAACCGCGTCGTCGCCGTCGCCGTCAGGCCGGCGCCGGACCTGGAAACCGTCAGCGCGACCGATGAACAGGGACTGCGGCTCGCCGGCCTGCTGGTGTTCCTGGACGCCCCGAAGGCCGACGCCGCCGCGGCGCTGAAGCGGCTGGCCGGGCTCGGCGTCGCCGTGAAGATCGTCACCGGCGACAACCCCGTCGTGGCGGCGAAGGTCTGCGCGGATCTGGGCCTGCCCGCCGGCGGGGCCCTCACCGGAGCGGACCTGGACGCGCTGAACGACACCCAGCTCGCCGCCGCCATCGCCGAGACCACCGTCTTCGCCCGCGTCAGCCCCGAAGACAAGGCGCGCATCGTCCGCGTCCAGCGGCTCAGCGGCCGGGACGTCGCCTTCCTCGGCGACGGGGTCAACGACGCCCTCGCGCTGCACGCCGCCGACGTCGGGATCTCGGTGGACTCCGCGACCGACGTCGCCAAGGACGCGGCGGACGTCATCCTGTTGGAGAAGGACCTCGACGTGCTCGCCGACGGCGTCGCCGAAGGCCGGCGCATCTTCGCCAACACCATCAAGTACGTGCTCATGGGAACGTCGAGCAACTTCGGGAACATGTTCAGCGCCGCAGGCGCCTCGCTGTTCCTGAAGTTCCTGCCGATGCTGCCCTCCCAGATCCTTCTCAACAACCTGCTGTACGACACCAGCCAACTGGCCATCCCGACCGACCACGTCGACGAGGAGCAACTGCGCCGCCCCTCGCACTGGGACATCCGGTTCATCCGCCGATTCATGATCTACTTCGGGCCGATCAGCTCCGTGTTCGACTTCCTGACGTTCGGCGTGATGCTGTGGGTCTTCCATTCCGGCCCGGCCCAGTTCCGCTCCGGCTGGTTCGTGGAGTCCCTGGCCACCCAGACCCTGGTCATCTTCGCCATCCGCACCCGGCGGATCCCGTTCTTCCGCAGCCGTCCCAGCCTGCCGCTGACCCTGTCCGCACTCGCCGTGGTCGCCGTGGGCGCGCTGCTGCCGGCCATGCCCTTCGCCCACACGCTGGGCTTCCAACCACTGCCCGCGGGTTTCTTCGCCGCCCTGGTCGGCATGGTCGTGGGCTACCTCGGCCTGATCGAGATCGGCAAGTACATCTTCTACCGCACCGCCGCGCTCGACCGGACGCCGCCGCACGTCGTGCCTCCGGCAGCCCGGCGCCTGCGCCGCCTGCGCCGTCGTGCCGCGCGGTTCAGCACCGCGAATCCCGAACCAGACACCCTGCCCTAGGCCATCCCAGGAGGCTTCCATGCCCACCACACCCCGGCTCCGAACCGCAATGAGCCCCGACATCTCAACAGTCCTGGAACGACAGACTGTCGGGACGTTCCCGACCCACGACGCGGCCGAGCACGCCGTCGACCACCTGGCCACCCACGGCTTCCCGGTCGAGCGCACCGCCATCATCGGCACCGATCTGCGCATGGTCGAGGCGGTCCTCGGCCGGGTTACGCGGGCCCGCGCGACGCTCGCCGGCGCGGGCAGCGGCGCGTGGTTCGGGCTGTTCGTCGGCATCCTGCTGTCGCTGTTCACCGCGAGGCACTCGGCCGTGTTCTCCCTCATCGGCGGGGGCCTGCTCTACGGTGCCGTCTTCGGCGCGGTCTGGGGCTTCATCGCGCACGCCACCGTCAGCGGCGGCCACGAGTTCCTCGCCCGCAGCACGGTCGTCGCCGCACGCTACGACGTGGTCGCCGACACCGAGGTCGCCGATGACGCCAAGAACCTGCTGATCAAACTCGCCTGGCGCGAGCAGCCCTGATGACGCGGAGGCGCCGATCCGGTTCGGCGGCCGCCGGCATCGGCGCGGCCGCCCGGCATCAGAGGCGAAAGTCCCGGACCCACCCGGGCACTTCAGAGTCCGCAAGCCGGGCCGTGGGCCCCTGACCGGCAAGCCGGCATCGCAGGAGGCTGAGCACACCGGCCCCGCGAGGGGGCCGCATCGAAGCTGGAGGACTCCATGAGCGCACCGGTGGTCGTCGCCTACGACCAGACCCCGCACAGCAAGCGCGCCCTGGCCGAAGCCGCCCGGGAAGCCGCCTCACGCGGCACCGACCTGCGCATCGTCCACGCCTACACCACCGACGAGCGCCTCCCCATGGGCCCGTTCACCACGGTGGTCCCGACGCCGGGCTTCGAGCAGACCAGCCGCCACGACGCCGAGGAGATCCTCGAAGAGGTCGCGGCACAGACCAAGGACGAGTACCCCGCGCTGGCGATCGAGACCCGCGCGGTGCCCGGCGACGCCCCCCGCGCGATCCTCGCCGAGGCCTCCACGGCCGCCCTGCTCGTCGTCGGCAGCCGGGGCCGCGGCGGCTTCTCCGGTCTGCTGCTCGGCTCGACCTCCCAGCGGGTGCTGGCCGACGCCCCCTGCCCGGTCATCGTCACCCACGACACCTCCTTCGAGTCCAAGGGCCAGATCATGGTCGGCCTCGACCACGACGAGCCCGGCGCGGAGGTCCTGGAGTTCGCCTTCGACACCGCCGCCCGGCGCGGCACCGGCCTGATCGCGGCCAACGTCTGGAGCGAGCCGTGGACCATGTCCCACTCCGCCCGGCTCGGCGACGAAGACGGCGTCGCCTACGAGCAGGCGCACACCGACCGGCTGACGGAGCTGCTGGACCCGTGGCAGCGCAAGCACCCCGACGTCGCCGTCGTCACCCGCGTCTACACCGCGGTCAGCTCCGGCGCGGCCGGCGGCTGCCTGGTCGAGGCGTCGAAGACGGTCGACCTGCTGATCGTCGGCATGCGCTCGGAAACCGGCCACCGCCACGCCAACCGGCTCGGGCCGGTCACCCACACCGCGCTGCATCACGCGTTCTGCCCGATCGCCGTCGTCCCGTCTTCGGGCGCGTCCTGACCTCGGACAGAGCCCCCGCGCCGGAGCCGATCGTGCTCCGCGCGGGGGCTCCGCCGTCCGGTGTGGGTTCAGCTCGACACCCGCCCACGATCGACCGTCAGCACCGCATCGAGCACACCGACCACCTCAGGACGGTGCGTGATCCATACGACGGTGCGGTCCGCGGTGGCGGCGAGGAGGTCGGCGCTGACGGCCGCGGCGGTCGCCGGATCCAGATGCGCGGTCGGCTCGTCGAGAATCAGGACGGGTGTATCAGCCAGCAGCGTCCGGGCCAGCGCCAGGCGCTGGCGTTCTCCACCGGATACCGCGTCCCCCAGAACGCCGACTGCGGTGTCCAGGCCGTTCGGCAGGCTCGCGACCCAGTCGGCCAGGCCCGCCGTGCGCAGCACGGACCACAGCCGCTCCTCGTCCGCGCCGGGGCAGCCGACGCGGAGGTTCTCCCGCAGCGTCGTGTCGAAGAGGTGGGCGTCCTGGCCGCACCAGCCGATCAGGGAGCGCAGACGCGGTTCGGGAACCCGGCGCAGGTCGATGCCGTCGATGGTGACCGTTCCGGCGGTCGGGTCCACGAAGCGGAGCAGCGCGGCCGCCAGCGTCGACTTGCCGGACCCGCTGGGGCCGGTGACCGCCACCCGCTGACCGGCGTGCACCTCGAGGTCGACGCCGTGCAGCACCGGAAGACCGCTGCCGGGCCAGCCGATGTCGGCGTTCCGGATGGCGAGCACCGAGTCCGGAGTCCACGCGACCTCCGCTTCGTCCGCCTGTGCGGGATCAGGGGTCAGCGGCGAGGAGTCCGCGACCTCCAGAACGCGTCGCACCGCCGAGCGGACCCGGGGAATCGCGCGGGCCGTCTCCGGCAGGGTGGAGATCGCCTCGAACAGCGCCAGCGGCGTGAGCACCAGCACGGCCAGCATCACGCCGTCCATCCGTCCGGCCCGCACCGCGCTCAGCCCCAGCCACGCCATCGCCACCGTGGTGAGCCCGCCGAACAGCGCCGTCAGCGCGCTTCCGACCCCCACCGCGCGCGCCCCGCGGCGCTCGGCGCGCAGCAGCCGCCGCTCCGCCTCGCCGACCGCGCCGAGCCGGCCGGCGGCGGCACCGCAGGCCACGAGCTCGGGCATGCCCTCGTAGAGGTCGACGATCGCCGACGTCAGCACGGCCCGCTCGGCTCCGAGCCGGCCCTCAGCGCGCCGCGCGATCAGATGGCTGATCCACGGGGCGAGGGCGCCCGCACCGAGAACGCCGAGCGCCAGCACCGCGCCGGCCGGCGGCAGCACCGCCGTCACGAACCCCACGGCGGCCCCGCAGACCGTCACCGCGACCGCGACCGGCAGCAGGATCCGGAGGATCAGGTCCTGGACCGCGTCGACGTCGGCGACCAGCCGGCTGAGCAGATCGCCCCGGTCGCGCTCGGGCAGCCCGGCCGACGCGATCCGTTCCAGGCCCCGGTACACGCGGACCCGCAGCTCGGCGAGCATACGCAGCGCGACGTCGTGGCCGGCGAGGCGTTCGCCGTAGCGGGCGACGGCCCGGCCCAGCCCGAAGGCCTGCACGGCGGCGATGCCGACCTCCAGGCTCAGGATCGGCGGCCGCAGCGCGGCCTTGCTGATCAGCCAGCCGGAGGTGGCAGCCAGCCCGACGGCGCAGGCGGCGGCGACGAAACCGAGCAGCAGAGCCCGCGACAAGCCTGCGCGATGCTGCCTGACCACGCCGACGGTGAACTGGGCGACGGTCATGCCGAGGCTCCTATCAGCAGCTGTCGGGGTTCCCCGATCGTGAGCACGCTGTCGCACAGTCGCTCCACGGCGGCGCGGTGGGTGACCAGCACACAGGTCCGGCCGGAAAGCACTGTCGCCAGCACGTCCAGCACGTCCTGTTCGGTGTCCCCGTCCAGCCCCTCGGTGGGCTCGTCCAACAGGACGATCGGGGCGTCGCGCAGCAGGGCCCGGGCGATCGCCAGGCGCCGTACCTGGCCGCCGGACAACGCGGTCCCCCGGACGCCGACCTGCCGGTCCAGCGCGATGTCGAGCCGTGCCCGTTCGGCGGCGGCGGCGACTTCGGCGTCCGAGGCGCCGGGCCGGCCGAGCCGGATGTTCTCGGCGACGGTCCCGGCCGTCAGGAAGGGCTTCTGCGGTACCCAGGCGATGCGCGAGCGCCACGCTTGCAGATCGAGGTCTGCCAGGTCGCGGCCGTCGACGAGGACGCGGCCGGACTCCGACGCGGCCAGCCCGAGGATCAGGTGCAGCAGGGTGGATTTGCCGGCGCCGCTCGGGCCGGCCAGACCGGTGAGGCGGCCGGGTGCGAATTCGGCGTCGAAGTCCTCGAACACGGCAGCGCCGCGGTCACCGCGCCGCACGGTCACGTGGTCCATCCGGATCCCGGGTGCGTATCCGCCGGGGATCCGGATGGTCCCGGCGTCGGGCACCGGTTCGGCCAGACGCGTGAAGACCTGGTCCGTCGCGGCCAGGCCCTCGGCGGCGTCGTGATAGCGAGCGCCGAGGCGCCTGAGCGGCAGGTAGACCTCGGGGGCGAGGATCAGGGCCAGCAATCCGTCTCGGAGTGCGAGGTCGCCGCCGACCAGCCGGAGTCCGATGGCGACCGCGACGAGGGCCACCGACAGCGTCGCGAGCAGTTCCAGGACGAGTGCTGAGAGGAACGCCCAGCGCAGCGTGGTCATCGTCGTGCGTCGTTGAGCATCGGCGGCACGGCGGATGACGTCGGACTGGGCCCGGCTGCGGCCGAACGCCTTGAGGGTCGGCAGCCCGCTGAGCACTTCCAGGAAGTGCCCGGACAGCCGGTTCAGCGCCGTCCGCTGCCGGTCCATCGCGGCCTTGCTCGCCAGGCCGACCAGGATCATGAAGACCGGCACCAGGGGCACGGTGAGCGCGACGATGATCCCTGACAGCCGGTCGGCGGCGAGGATCCGGATCGCGATGACGAGCGGGACGACGGCGGCGAGCACCACCTGGGGCAGGTAGCGGGCGAAATAGCCGTCGAGGGCGTCCAGGCCGCGGGTGGCCAGCAGGGCCGACTCGCCGTGCCTGGCGGCCGCGTCCGGCCGGCGGGCGCCGAGCGCGACATCGTGGGCGAGCAGGGCCTGGCGCAGGTGGGACTTCACGGCTGCCGAGGTCGCGGTCGCCGCCGCGTCGCCGGCCCAGGCCAGGACGCTGCGGCCGATCACGCACGCGGTGACGACCGCCAGCGCCGGAAGGGCGCGCGCCGGGGTGAGACCGTGCAGGAACCCGTCGGCGACGACACCGGCCAGGGCTCCGGCGCCCACCACGAGCAGGATCGCGTCAGCCAGGCCGAAGGCCACGCACAGCAGCAGGTAGGCGCGGGCGACCCGTGCCTGCGCGAACAGGCGCGGGTCGACAGGCTTCACGACGCCCCGCCGAGCGCATCGCCGAGCGCATCGCCGACCGCCTCGCCGGGCGCCCCGCCGAGCGCTTCGGACACGGCGCCCGAACCGGCGGCCTGCGCGCTGTCCTTCGGGATGTTCGCCACGCCGATCCGGCGGCGGAACACCCAGTAGGTCCAGCCCTGATACAGCAGCACCAGCGGCGTGAACAGCACGGCGACCACGCTCATGATCTGCAGGGTGTAGTGCGAGGAGGAGGCATTGTGGATGGTGAGGTTGTTCGCGGCAGCCGTCGTGGAGGGCATGACGTTCGGGTACAGCGTCACGAACAGGGCCACCGTCGTCGCCCCGATCGCCACCGCCGTCCCGGCGAACGCCCAGCCCTCCCGGCCGCGAGCGTTCGCCACAACGGTTCCGACCAGGCCCGCGGCGGCGACCGCCGCGATCACCATCGCGGCGGGCTTGCCCTGGTGGATCTCGGTCCACAGCAGGAATCCGCCGGCCGCGAGGATGGCTGCCGGTGCGATGCGGGCCGCGGTGCGGGCGGCTCGCTGCCGGATCTCGCCGGTCGTCTTGAGCGCCAGGAACACCGCGCCGTGCAGGAGGAACACCGACAGGGTCGTCAGTCCGCCGAGCAGGGCATACGGGTTGAGCAGTGCCCAGAAGCCACCGGTGTAGTGCTGGTTGGCGTCGATCGCCACGCCGCGGACAATGTTCCCGAACGCGACGCCCCACAGCACGGCGGGTACGGCGCTGCCGGCGATGATGCACCAGTCCCACCGGGATCGCCACGCCGCCTCCGGACGCTTGCCGCGGTACTCGAAGGCGACCGCGCGGATGATGAGCGCGACCAGGATCAGCAGCAGCGGCAGGTAGAAGCCGCTGAACAGCGTGGCGTACCACATCGGGAAGGCGGCGAAGGTGGCACCGCCGGCGACCAGCAGCCACACCTCGTTGCCGTCCCAGACCGGGCCGACGGTGTTGATCAGGACCCTGTGTTCGGTGTCGTCGCGGCCCAGGACCGGCAGCAGCATGCCGACGCCGAAGTCGAACCCCTCCAGGACGAAGTAGCCGCACCACAGCACGGCGATCAGGACGAACCACAGTTCGTTGAGAGACATCTGCGAAACTCCTCAGCCGGGAACGGGGTGGTTCGGGATCAGTAGGCGAAGCTCAGGCGCTGCTCGTCCTCGCCGTTGCCGGCGCCGGCCGCCGGTCCGATCTCGGGCGGGTCGGCCTTGGCGTAGCGGACCATCAGTCCGACTTCGACGACGGCGAGGACCCCGTACAGCGCAGTCAGGACGATGAGCGAGGTGAGGACTTCACCGGCGCTGACCAGTGAAACTCCGGCTCTGGTGGTGAGCACTCCGTAGACGGCCCACGGCTGCCGGCCCATCTCGGTGAAGATCCAGCCGAAGCTGCTCGCCAGGATCGGCAGGGCGATCGACCAGGTGCACACCCGCCAGAACCAGCGCCGCTCCGGCATCCGGCCGCGCCGCGTCCACCACAGCCCGACCGCCGCGACCAGCGCGGCCAGCAGCCCGAAGCCGATCATCAGCCGGAACGACCAGTAGGTCACCGGGATCACCGGCTTGTAGCTGCCGGGCCCGTACTGGCTGGCCTCCAGCGCCTGCACGTCGTCGATCCCGTCGACCTTGCCGTGGAAGGATCCGGTCGCCAGGAAGGACAGCACCCCCGGCACCCGGACGCTGAAGACTTCCTTGCCGCCGTTGAGCGATCCGATGGTGAACAGGGAGAACGAGGCCGGCTTGGACGTGTGGTAGAGCGCTTCGGCGGCGGCCATCTTCATCGGCTGCTGCTCGGTCATGATCTTGCCGTCGATGTCGCCGGTGACCAGGAGCCCCGCGGTCGCGACCAGAGCGGCCCACAGCCCCAGCCGCATCGAGGGCCGGAAGACGTCGGTGAACCGCCTACGGCCCAGGTGCCAGGCACTGACTCCGACCAGCAGCATTCCGGCGTACAGGAAGGCGGCGGTGAGCGTGTGGAAGAACGCGATGACCGCAGTGGAGTTGGTCAGGACCGCGAAGAAGTCGGTGAGCACCGCCCGGTTGCTGGCCGCGTCGATCCGGTAGCCGACCGGATGCTGCATCCAGGCGTTCGCGGCGAGGATGAAGTACGCCGAGAGCATCGTGCCGATCGACACCAGCCAGATGCAGGCCAGGTGGATCCGCGCCGGCAGCCGCCCCCAACCGAAGATCCACAGCCCGAGGAAGGTGGACTCCATGAAGAAGGCCAGCAGACCCTCGATCGCCAACGGAGCCCCGAAGATGTCCCCGACGAACCGCGAGTAGGCACTCCAGTCCATCCCGAACTGGAACTCCTGGACGATGCCGGTGGCCACCCCGAGCGCGAAGTTGATCAGGAAGAGCTTGCCCCAGAACTTCACGGCGCGCAGGTACTGCTCCTTGCCGGTGCGCAGCCACGCGGTCTGCAAGATCGCCACCAGCGCCGACAGGCCGATCGTCAGCGGGACGAAGAAGAAGTGGTAGACGGTGGTGATACCGAACTGCCAACGCGCGAGCATCAGGGTATTCACAACATTCCTCGTCCTTCGGGTCGTGGCAGGGTCGAACCCAGCCTCGGGCCGAGCCCGGGCACCCGAACAGGGCACGACGGCCCGACCGGCGAGGGGCCACTGGACCTGAAACGGACATTCCCGGCGGGACTTCCGCGGACGGGGCGAGCAGAAGGGCCCGTCTGCGACGAGGCCGTTCGCCCCTACGCGCAGCGCACGGCACGGCGGATGGTGTGCGTATCGATTCCCACTGCCGAGAGCCACACAGTCATGAGCAGCATGAGCGAGGACACGCAACAAAGGACGCCGGCGCAGATCGCCCCCGGCCTGATCCAGGACGCGCACCGCGATGTGCTGCTCGCTGTGCAGCGCGGTCTGGCGGCCAACTGGCACGAACAGGTGCCCAGGATCGCCGTGGTCGAGCACGGCGGCATCGCCACCGCCTACATCAGCACGTCCTCGAAGATAGACCCGGCAGCCCGCGCCGACATCCGCGGTGCCGTGCGCGCCGCCCTGGCGCCGTACACGGACCTGGCACCGTTCACCGCCGTGGTGTTCCTGACGCGCGGCCGGCCGTGATCGGAGACGGCATCACGAACAGCCGCAGCACAGCGTCGCGCACAAGGTCGGATTCCCATGCTCCGGCAGCGTCCAGCTGGCGGACGGTCTCCTGCGATCGGTGAGCGAGGAGCGTGCGGGGAGGGCGGATCATGCTTGGATTCGTGAACTGATTCGAAGCGGGAGACGGATCACCGATCAGAAGCGGTCGCGTCGACGAAGGGCTCCGTAGGCAATCAGATCGGCGTCGACATGCCGCGTGCCACCGGTCGCGGCGAGCAGGATCGTCACCGCCATCGCCGCCACGAAAGCACGCCCCAAGGTCACAGCCGGTGCCAGGCCCGGCTGCTCCCGATAGGCGGCGGCTCCCTGTTCGAGCATCGCAGGCCGCCGCTTCAGCTGCCCGCCGGGCCCACCGCCGACCGCGGCCCGGGGACGAAGCGGTAGCCGGTGCCGAACTCGGTGAGCAGGTGCACGGGATGCTGCGGGTCGGCTTCGAGCTTGCGGCGCAGTCGCGCGATGTGGAAGCGCAGAAGACCGCCGTCAGCAGCAGCCTGGCCCCACACCTCGCTCAGGAGCCGGGGAATGCTGAGGAGCTGGTTCGGGTGCCGCAGTAGCGGCTCGAGCACGGCCCATTCGGTGCGGGTGAGCCGGACGCCGGAGCCGTCACGGGTCACGGTGTGCGACAGCAGATCCACGGTGCTCGGCCCGATGACGACCGGCGCGCCCACCGGGGCGCCGGGTTCGGCCGCGCTGTCCCGCCGGCGCTGGACTGCCCGAAGCCGTGCGAGGAGTTCCTCCATCGAGAACGGCTTGGTGACGAAGTCGTCCGCGCCGGCATCGAGCACCCGCACCTTCTCCGACTGCTCGGTGCGCCCCGAGAGCACGACGATCGGCACCTCGGTCCACCCGCGCAGGCCGTGGATGACATCGGTGCCGTCCATGTCGGGCAGACCCAGGTCCAGCAGCACGACATCGGGGAGGTGGCGCGCCGCGGCCGCGAGCGCGTCCACGCCCCGTTCGGCCGTCGCGACCTCGTAGGAGCGGGCCTTCAGGTTGATGCGGAGAGCACGCAGTATCTGCGGCTCGTCTTCCACGACGAGGATGTTGGTCACGGCGCCGTTGCCTTTCGGTAGCGGGGGCTACGTTCTATCCAGTGAACGCTCTGTACAGCCGGAAGCCGTGTGCTGCTCACGTGATGCAAACGCGGTGCGTGACAACGCAAACACAGAGCCTTCGAGATCCGTGTCAACGGCAGGGCGCACGCGCGGCTGGTCAGCGGTACTCCGCCAGCCGCGGCCGGACGCCGATGACGAGCAGCGCCACCACCGCCACCGCGACGCCCAGCGGCACCCACGGCGCGTCCATGAACACCCTGGGCGTCGAGCCGCGACGGCGCGGGCTCCGCAGACCGCTAAATGCGGCGCTCATGAGCCGCAGCCCTGCCCTGCCGTAGCGTGAACGGGGTACGGTGCTCGGCGCGGTGATCCTCCTCGGTGGCCTGGTGAGCCTGCTCGCCGGGGTCACGGAGCGGCGCCGGTGGCAACGGCTGCTGGCCGGCGAACACACCGCATGGCGGCGAACGCGACCGATCCAGCACGTTCTTCATCGCACTGGGCCTGGTCGCGTTCGCCGGGGCCGTCACAGCGTTCGTGCTCGGCTGACTCGGCTGACCCGCCGGAGTCTCAGGCGGCCAGGCCCACCAGCCGCGCACTGAGCTTCCACAGCCGGTCCACCGAGCTCTTGTCGTTCACCAGCAGGTTCGGCAAGGACGCCGCGACGCCTTCGTAGTAGCCGCCGTCCTCCACCGGAGCGCTCGCCAGGTGCAGGACCGCCGTCGCGCCCTCGGCGACGGGGCGCCCGAGCTCGCGGGTGTAGTTGCGGACCATGTCGGTGGCCAGGATGCCGGGATGCACGCTCGCCGCGATCAGATCGGTGCCGCCGCGCACGGCCACGGCCTTGGTGAACAGGTTCAGCGCCAGCTTGGACTGTGCGTAGGCGGCCACCGCCGAGTACCGCTTGGCCGACTCGACGTCGCCCCAGTGCAGCCGGCCGCCCCGGTGCAGCGCGGAGGAGACGTTGACCACGCGGCTGCCCGGGCTGAAGGTCAGCAGCGGCCACAGCAGGCGGGTCAGCAGGTAGGGCGCGAGGTAGTTCACCTGGAAGGTGAGCTCGTGGTCGTCCGCGGTGAGGGTGCGGGTCTGCGTCCCGAACACCGCCGCGTTGTTGACCAGCAGGTCCAGCTTCCGGTTCTCGGCGGCGACCTGCCGGGCCATGGCGGCGACCTGGCCGAGGTCGGTGAAGTCGGCGGTGACGACGGACAGCCGCCCGGCCTGCGCACCGCTCTTCACCAGGGTGTGCACGGTCTGCTCGCCGAGTTCGGCGGTGCGGGCGTGCACGATGACGTGCGCGTGCTGGGTGGCGAGCTGCCGTGCGATCTCCAGACCGAGACCGCCGTCGGCACCGGTGACCAGGGCGGTACGGGACGAAGCAGGCTTCTTCGACATGATGATGGGTGCTTTCCGATGTTGGAGAGGGATCCGCCGGGACCGCGTCTGGCGGCTCCACCGCCTACGGGACGCGGACTCGGCGTGGCGGATGACCGCCGGGAAGGGATGACGCCGGGATCGAGAGCCCGGCGCGGGAGCGTTCGCAAGCGCCGGATCAGGGCCGAGGGCCGATCAGCGATCCGGGCTGTCAGGGTTCTTGTCAGCGCTCCGTCTGACTAGGCGGCCGGTCGTCATGCCGGGCGCCAGGATCACCGGGTGCGTGGACTGCGGCGCGCTGCGCCCCGCCGTTCGCAGGGCGCTGCTCCACGCCTCCGGTGATCACAGGACCAGCCAAGCAGGCCGCGGACAACCCGGACAAGAGCACCCGCACCGATCAAACACGGCGCATACGAAGCCCGCACGACTGGCACCCGAACGGCGGCACGGCGCGAGGCACCGGTACGCGGCCCCGCTTGACCGGGAGGGAGACCCCGGCCGCCTGAGAAGGAAGACCCCGGCGTCTGAGACACGAAGGGACCGGCACCCGCGATGGGTGCCAGTCCCTCTGCTGTCCCTGGTGTCAGCTCTGAGCCGTGGTGACCGGGTGCGCCTTGTCCAGAGCCATGTTCAACGTCACCACGTTCACGTACTCCTCCCCCAGGAAGCCCAGGGAGCGGCCGGTGGTGTTGTCCTTGACCAGCTTCTGCACCGTCGCCTCATCGATGCCGCGGGCCTTGGCCACCGAAGCAGCCTGGTCGTTGGCGTTCTCCACGGAGATGCCGGGGTCCATGCCGGAGGCCGAGGCGGTGACCGCGTCCTCGGGCACCTTGGTCGGGTCGATGTCGTACGCCTTGGCGTAGGCGGCGATCCGGCCCTCGATGGTGTTCTTCAGCGTGGCGCTGTCGGTGCCCAGGTTCGATCCGGCCGAGTAGGCGTAGTTGCAGCCGGGGTCGCTGGAGTTGGCCGAGTTGGTGGCATCGGACGGGCGGGCCTGGAAGTACTGCGGCAGGGCGTTGCCGGACTTGTCGACGTACTGCTGGCACAGCAGCGACGAGGCGACCACCTGTCCCTGCGCGTTCTTGATGAGCGAGCCGTTGGCCTTGTTCTTGAACGCCAGCTGCGCGATCCCGGTTATCACAAGCGGGTAGGCGATACCCAGGATCACCGTGAACACCACCATGGCCCGGATGGCGGCGCTGTAGCGTCGGAATGCTGGTCCGAGTTTCATTGGTCGGCTCTTCCTACTTCAATCCGGGGATGAACTGGATGACCAGGTCGATCAGTTTGATGCCGACGAACGGCAGCGCCAGGCCGCCGGCGCCGTAGATGATCAAGTTTCGCCGTAGGAGCGCCGAGGCGGAGGACGGCTTGTAGCGCACGCCGCGCAGCGCCAGCGGGATCAGGCCGATGATGATCAGGGCGTTGAAGATGATGGCGCTGGTGATCGCCGACTTCGGCGAGTGCAGGCCCATGATGTTGAGCACGTGCAGGCCCGGGTAGATCACCGTGAACATGGCCGGGATGATCGCGAAGTACTTCGCGACGTCGTTGGCGATGGAGAAGGTGGTCAGGGCGCCGCGGGTGATCAGCAGCTGCTTGCCGATCTCGACGATCTCGATCAGCTTGGTCGGGTTGGAGTCCAGGTCCACCATGTTCCCGGCCTCCTTGGCGGCCGAGGTGCCGGTGTTCATGGCCACGCCCACGTCGGCCTGCGCCAGCGCCGGGGCGTCGTTGGTGCCGTCGCCGGTCATCGCGACCAGCTTGCCGCCCTCCTGCTCCTTCTTGATCAGCGCCATCTTGTCCTCGGGCGTGGCCTCGGCCAGGAAGTCGTCGACCCCGGCCTCCTCGGCGATGGCCTTGGCGGTCAGCGGGTTGTCACCCGTGATCATGACCGTCTTGATGCCCATCTGCCGCAGTTCGGCGAACCGCTCGCGGATGCCTTCCTTCACGACGTCCTTCAGGTGGATGACGCCCAGGGTTCGAGCGACGCCGTCAGGAGTCTTCTCCGCCACCACCAGCGGCGTGCCACCGGCCGCCGATATGCCGTCGACCAGGGCGCCGACCTCGTCGGTGGGATGCCCGCCGTTGTCGCGTACCCACTTCATGACGGCGCTGCCGGCCCCCTTGCGGACCTCCCTGCCGTCGGCCAGGTTCACCCCCGACATACGCGTCTGGGCTGTGAAGGGCACGAACTCCGCGCCGCCCAACTCGCCTTCGTGCCGCTCACGCAGACCATAGGCGGTCTTGGCCAGGACCACGATCGAGCGGCCTTCCGGCGTCTCGTCAGCCAACGAAGACAGCTGCGCGGCATCGGCGAGCGTGTTCTGCTCGACCCCGGCCACCGGCACGAACTCGCTGGCCTGGCGGTTCCCGAGGGTGATCGTCCCGGTCTTGTCCAGCAGCAGGGTGTTGATGTCGCCGGCGGCCTCGACCGCGCGGCCGGACATCGCCAGCACGTTGCGCTGGACAAGGCGGTCCATGCCGGCGATGCCGATCGCGGACAGCAGCGCGCCGATCGTGGTCGGGATCAGCGCCACCAGCAGCGAGACCATGACCACCAGCGACTGCGCGGCACCGGCCCAGGTAGCCATCGGCTGCAGGGTCACCACGGCCAGCAGGAAGACGATGGTCAGCGAGGCCAGCAGCACGTTCAGCGCCAGCTCGTTCGGCGTCTTCTGCCGGTTCGCGCCCTCGACCAGGCTGATCATCCGGTCGATGAAGGTCTCCCCCGGCTTGGAGGTGATCTTCACGACGATCCGGTCGGACAGCACCTTGGTCCCGCCGGTCACCGCCGACCGGTCGCCGCCGGACTCCCGGATGACCGGGGCCGACTCGCCGGTGATCGCCGACTCGTCCACCGAGGCCACCCCCTCGACAACGTCACCGTCGCCGGGGATGACCTGCCCGGCCTCCACCACCACGAAGTCGCCGAGCCGCAACTCGGTACCCGGGACCTCGGACTCCGCGCCGGCATTGCCGGGCGACCAGGAAGCAAGCCTGCGGGCGATCGAAGTGGTCTTGGCCTTGCGCAGAGTGGCGGCCTGCGCCTTGCCGCGGCCCTCGGCCACGGCCTCGGCCAGGTTGGCGAACACCACGGTCAGCCACAGCCACACCGTGATCACCCATGCGAACACCGACGGGTGCGCGATCGCCTGCCAGGTGGTCAGGACCGAGCCGGCCTCGACCACGAACATGACCGGGTTCTTGAACATGACCCTGGGGTCGAGTTTCTTCAAAGCGTCCGGAAGCGACTTCCAGAGCATCTTCGGATCCAGAAACCCCCCGCCGATGCGGTGCGACTCAGCGCCCGCCTTCGGCTGCGACGCCTGCTCCGGCGTGTCGGAATGAGTGGAGACAGACATCAGTGCAGTCCTTCAGCGAGCGGCCCGAGCGACAGGGCCGGGAAGTAGGTGAGGCCGACGACCAGCAGCACGGTGCCCAGCAGCATCCCCGCGAACAGCGGCGAGGCGGTCTTGAGCGTGCCCTCGGTCTCCGGGACCGGCTTCTGCTTGGCCAGCGACCCGGCCAGCGCCAGCACCCAGATCATCGGCAGGAACCGGCCGAACAACATCGCCAGCGCACCGGCGGTGTTCCACCAATGGGTGTTCCCGGACAGGCCGGCGAAGGCCGAGCCGTTGTTGTTGGCCATCGAGGTGAAGGCGTACAACACCTCGGAGAAACCGTGCGGCGACGGACTGCCGTTGGGCCCCAGGTTCCCGGAGTTGATCGACGCCGTCTCACCCTTCAGCGCCATCGCCAGACCGGCGAAGATCAGGACCACCGCCGGGGTGGTCAGGATGTACAGCGCCGCGTACTTCATCTCCGCCGGGCGGATCTTCTTGCCCAGGTACTCCGGCGTGCGGCCGACCATCAGACCGGCGATGAACACGGTCACGATGGCCAGGATCAGCATGCCGTACAGGCCCGAGCCGGTTCCGCCGGGCGCGATCTCACCCAACATCATGTTGAACATGGCCGCACCGCCACCGAACGGCGTGTACGAATCGTGCCAGGAGTTGACCGCACCCGTGGACGTCAACGTCGTGGACGTCATGAACAAGGTCGAGGCCGGGATGCCGAACCTGGCCTCCTTGCCCTCCAACGCCGCATGCCCGGTGGCCAGATTGACACCGTGGTGGTGGGTCTCGAAGAAGGTCGAGAACGCCAGCGACCCGATCCAGATGATCGCCATCACCGACAGGATCGTGTAGCCCTGCTTGTGCGAGCCGACCATCTTGCCGAAGGTGCGCGGCAGCGCGAAGCCGATCACCAGCAGCAGATAGATCTCGATCAGGTTCGTGAACGCCGTGGGGTTCTCGAACGGATGCGCGGAGTTGGCGTTGAAGATGCCGCCGCCGTTGGTGCCGAGCTCCTTGATGGCCTCCTGGGAGGCGGTCGCGCCGGTGTACAGGCTCTGGTCGCCGTTGAGCGTGTGCACCACGGTCAGGTGGCTCGAAAGCTCCTGGGTGGCGCCGCAGGCGATCAAGATGATCGCGAACACGATCGAGAACGGCAGCATCAGCCGGAAGACGATCCGGGTCAGGTCCACCCAGAAATTACCCAGACGGTCGGTCTTGGAGCGCGTAAAGCCGCGGATCAGGGTCGCGACCACCGCGATGCCGACCGAGGCCGACACGAAGTTCTGCACCGCCAGGCCCGTCATCTGCGCGACGTAGCCCAGCGTGTTCTCACCGGAGTAGTTCTGCCAGTTGGTGTTGGTGACGAACGACGCCGCGGTGTTGTAGGCCAGGTCGGCCTGCATCTTCGGCATCCCCAGCGCCAACATCAGGTGGTTCTGGATCCGAAGGATCAGGTAGAGCAGGAGCACCCCGACCGCGGAGATGGCGAACACCGACCGCAGGTACGTGCCCCAGGTCTGGTCCGCCTCGGGGTCCACACCCATCGTCTTATAGAGGACTTTCTCCACACGAGAGTGCTTCCTCGTGGTGAGAATGTGCGCCATGTAGTCGCCCAGCGGCCGGTAGGACACGGCCAGCAGGAGGACCAGCGCGGCGACTTGGAGCAGGCCGGCCCAGGTGTCCGACATCAGAACTTCTCCGGGAGGATCAGGGCCGCTATGAGATAGCCGACCAGCAGGACCGACACGATCAGGCCGATGATGTTCTCAGCGCTCAAGACGCTCGACTCCCTTGATGATCAACGCGAGAAGCGCGAAGAACGCGATCGTGATCCCGACGAAAATCACGTCGGCCATCAGGTGCTCCTTTGTGTGAGGGAAAAGGGCGTGCCTAGTGAATCCCGGAAAGGTTCCCTCTCAACCTGGCGCAAGCACGATGCAAGCGCCCCCGCTCAAGTCGCACATGCCGTCCAAACGGCTGACGGAGGTGCATCGTCGGAGGACCGTGACAAGATCGGTTCCGAGATGGAGGCGAGATGAGCGGGCGCGGCAGACTGCGCGTCTACCTGGGCGCGGCGCCAGGAGTCGGCAAGACCTATCACATGCTCGACGAGGCGCGGCGGCGTGCCGGACGCGGTGCGGATGTGGTGGTCGGCCTGGTCGAGACGCACGACCGGCCGCACACCCAGGCCATGCTGGACGACCTCGAGGTGGTCCCCCGCCGGACCATCGAATACCGGGGCGCCACCTTCACCGAGATGGACGTGGACGCCGTGTTGGCCCGGCGGCCCCAGGTGGCGATCGTCGACGAGCTCGCCCACACGAACGTCCCGGGTTCGCGCAACGCCAAGCGCTGGCAGGACGTCGAGGAGCTGCTCGACGCCGGCATCGACGTGATCACCACGGTCAACGTGCAGCATCTGGAGTCGCTGAACGACGTGGTCCAGAAGATCACCGGGGTCCCGCAGCGCGAGACGGTGCCGGACGAGGTGGTGCGCTCGGCCGACCAGATCGAACTGGTGGACCAGACTCCTGAAGCGCTGCGCCGCCGGATGGCGCACGGCAACATCTACAAGCCGGAGAAGATCGACGCCGCGCTGTCCAACTACTTCCGCCCCGGCAACCTCGGCGCGCTGCGCGAGCTGGCCCTGCTGTGGGTCGCCGGCCGGGTCGACGAGGCCCTTCAGCGCTACCGCGACCAGCACGGCATCGACAAGGTCTGGGAGACCCGGGAGCGGATCGTGGTCGCGCTGACCGGCGGCCCGGAGGGCTCCACGCTGATCCGCCGAGCGGCCCGCATCGCGCAGAGGTCCGGCGCCCCAGCCTCCGATCTGCTCGCGGTGCATGTCGCCCGCTCCGACGGGCTCACCGCGGCTTCACCGAAGTCGCTGGCCGAGCAACGAGCTCTGGTCGAGTCCCTCGGCGGGACGTTCCACTCGGTGGTCGGCGACGACATCCCCGAGGCCCTGCTGCAGTTCGCGCGCGCCGAGAACGCCACCCAGCTGGTGCTCGGCGTCTCCAGCAGGGGCCGGGTGCAGCGGTTCCTGGCCGGTTTCGGTATCGGCGAGACCGTGGTGCAGCAATCCGGCGACATCGACGTGCACATGGTCACCCACGAGCGATCGGCCGCCGACCAGAGCCGGCTGGCCTGGATCAAGCGGGTGCTGCGGCAGCCGGAGACGGGGCCACGATGGTGGGGGCCGGTGGCCGGGCTGGTCGTGCCGATCGTGCTGACGCTGGTGCTGGCGAACCTCCGGACCCAACTCAACCTGGTCAACGAAGTGCTGATCTTCCTGGCCGGGGTGGTCGCGGTGGCGCGCCTGGGCGGCCTGCTCTCGGCGTTCTTCGCCTCCCTGACGGCCTCGGTGCTTTTGAACTACTACTTCATCCGGCCCTACTACCGGCTCACCATCAACGACCCGCAGAACATCGTCGCGCTGGTCGTGTTCGCGCTGGTGGCGCTGATCGTGGCCTCGGTCGTGGACTTCGCCTCGCGGCAGGAACGACGCGCCGGGACCGCCTCGGCCGAGGCCGAGACACTGTCCGAGCTCGCGGTGGCGGTCCTGCGCGGGGACGAGGCGATCAACGCGATGCTGGCCCGGTTCCGGGAGACGTTCGGCATGGACTCGGCGGCGCTGCTGGAACGCGTCGACCCCTCGTTGCCGCCGCGTCCCGACGAACTGGACGACCCGGACGCCTGGCGCCTGGTCGCGGCGACCTCGGCGACCGGCGCCATGCCGGCCCGCGCTCCGGGCCGGGCCGACGTGCTGGTCGGCGCCGGGCCGGACACCGTGCTCGCGCTGACCGGCCGCACCCTGCCGGCGGCCGACCAGCGGGTCCTGACCGCGTTCGCGGCGCAGACCGCCGTCGCGCTGGAACGCTCGCGGCTGGCCGCCCAGGCCGCACAGGCCGTGCCGCTGGCCGAAGCCGACAAGATGCGCACGGCGCTGCTCGCCGCGGTCTCGCACGACCTGCGCACCCCGCTGGCGGCCGCGAAACTGGCGGTCGCGTCGCTGAAGAACACCTCGGTCGACTGGACGCCCGAGGACCGGGCGGAACTGCTCGACAGCGCCGACGAATCGCTGACCCAGCTCACGCGCCTGGTCGAGAACCTGCTGGATATGAGCCGGCTCCAGGCCGGCGCGCTCAACCTGCACACGGAGGCGGTGAACGCCGAAGACATCACCGAGGCGGCCATGGACGGCCTGGATGCCGCTGACCGGCTCCGGGTGGAGGCGCGGGGCCTGGAGAGCGTGCCCGACGTCCGAGCAGATCCGGTCCTGCTGGAGCGCGCCGTGGCGAACCTCGTCGCCAACGCCCTGAAGCACGGCGGCGCCGACGGCCGGGTGCTGGTGACGGCCAGCGCGCTCGGCGACTCGGTCGAACTGCGGGTCATCGATCGCGGCCCGGGTGTCGCCCCGCAGGATTTCGAACGGATCTTCACTCCCTTCCAGCGGCTCGGGGACCGCGACAACACCACCGGAGTCGGACTCGGGCTGGCGTTGTCGCGGGGGCTGGTCGAGGCGATGTCCGGGTCGCTGGAACCCGAGGAGACGCCCGGTGGCGGCCTGACGATGGTGATCACGCTGCCCCGATGGACCGAGCCCGCACCGCTCCCGGAGCCGTAAGCCGTAGCCGGCGCCCGGAACGCACACGCGATCCAAACAGCCGCCGAGCATGGAGCGCGGTACACAGGACATATGAGGTACTTCGGTCGTGTACACCGCGACCGGTGGGCAATGCTGGCCGCCGTCGTGCTGCCGCTCGCGATGGCCACGGTGCTGCTGCCGTGGCGGTCGTCGCTGGCCAACACCGACGTCGCGTTGCTCCTGGTCGTGACCATCGTCGCGGTCGCCGCGAACGGCCACCGCGCAGCGGGGGCGCTGGCGGCTGTCTCGGCCGCCGTCTGGTTCGACTTCTTCTGGACGAAGCCCTACCAGCAGTTCGCCATCACCCGCGGCACCGACATCGCGACGGCGGTTCTGCTGCTGGTCGTCGGCATCGCGGTCAGCGAGCTGGCGGTACGCGGCCGGCGCGCGCGGCGCACGGTCGTCTTCGACACCGCCTATCTCAGCGAGTTGCGCTCGACGGTCCGGCTCGTCGCCGAGGGCCGCGACCCCCAGGAAGTCGCCAGGCACGTGCAGGCCGAGCTTGTGGCGCTGCTCGGGCTGCGGGACGTCCGCTTCGAGCGCGGACAGCTTCTGGGCCACCCGCCGCGGCTCGAGGCCGACGGCACACTGGCCTGGGGCGACACCCGCTGGGACATCGACGAGCACGGCTTCCCGAACCAGGACGTCGAGCTTCGGACCGGCGCGCGGGGCACGGTCTTCGGCAGGTTCATGATGACCCCGGTCCCGGGAACCGCGCCGTCGCGGCAGGCGCGTGAGGTCGCCGGGATGCTCGCGGCACAGGTCGGAATCTCGTTCGCACAGCAGGAGCCCTCGCTGCGAAGCAGGCCGCCGGCCCACGCGTAGCAACGACGTCGGTAGCAACGACGTCGGCTGTCAGCGCACGAGCCGCATGCGGGCGACCGCCTCGGCCGCGACCGTCACCGCCTGGACGAGCTCGGCCGGCGACGACCAGCCGTCGCGGCGCCACATCAGCAGCAGCCGATCCTCGACTCTCAGGCTGGGCGGTTCCGAGGCCGACATCAGGGCGGTGACGTCATCCGCCGCGAGCAGGCCGTCCGCACCGTCCACCGGCGGGGTGTCGATGGCCCACGCGCTCTCGAAGACGGGCTCGGACCGGATCTCGATCCGCTCCGGCGTCCCCGGCCCGGGCAGCGTGACTGCTACGACGCCGTACAGGTGCGGGGAACCGTTGTAGCGGCAGATGTACGTCGCCGAGGTGACCGGAAGACCGCCGAGCCCTCCGGTGACGACGTCTTCGAACCGGTGGTCGGAGCCGTAGTGGAACGGCGGTGCGGTCGTGCCGTGCAGGACGTGGTCCACACCCGGCACGGCACTGAAGCCGTACATGTCGCACAGGCCGGCCGCGACGGTGCTCGCGCGGCGACGCACGCGTCGGGGACCGACTCGCGGGCTCGCCACGATCAGGGTGGCCAAGCACAGGAACCCGACGACGGGGACGACGACCTCCATGATGCCTCCAGAAATGTCCGATTGACGCGGACGTTAACCCTGGCGCAAGTCCCTGACAAATATTGCTAGCAGGGCATATGCGGACAATGAGTCGGCAGTGAGGATCACCGGTCCCGGTCGACCCGCGAGGCGTGAAGCCCGGCGATCACGTCGTACCGGCGCAGCACGTCCTCGCGGTCGGCCTTCTCCCCCACCGTCTCCACGCACAGGGTCCTGATCATCTCGGCCTGCTCCATCAGCACCCCGCGCTGCTCGCGCAGCGGCGCCTGCTCCAGGATCTCGGTGAGCGCGTCGAGCTGGCGGATCATCACCGCCGGCATCCCGGCGGCGGCCTGCCGGATCTTCTCGAACGAGCGCTGTACGAGCCGGTCGAACGTGGTCTGGGTGGTGATCACCCGGATGTAGCCCTGGGCGTCCCGGTGCACCTGCTCCGGGCGCCACAACAGGGCGATCTCCCGCAGACTGTCACCGATCCAGTCGATGCAGGTCAAGGCGGTGAAGGTGTCGTTGACCGCGGGCGACAGAGCCCGGATGGCGATCTCGACGAGCTGGTCGATGCCGAAGCTGATGTCCTGCGACAGGCTGCG
This sequence comes from Catenulispora sp. GP43, assembly GCF_041260665.1. Taxonomy (NCBI): domain Bacteria; kingdom Bacillati; phylum Actinomycetota; class Actinomycetes; order Catenulisporales; family Catenulisporaceae; genus Catenulispora; species Catenulispora sp. GP43. The sequence continues at coordinate 29,000 of NZ_JBGCCT010000017.1, forward strand.
GTAGGCACCCGACAGGTGCGCGTGCTGCAGCGCCTTGGCCACGCCCGGGGCTGCCTCGGCCGGCCAGACCACGGCCAGGGTGCGGCCCTTGACCAGGAAGTGTCCGGGGCGGTGCAGCAGGTGGATCACCGAGTTGGTGGACGTCGCGATGCGGATCAGCGTCGAGTGGCGCACATACTGCAAATAGCCGGACGCCGAGGCCTTCACCTCGCCGGGCTCCTGCGCCATGCGCGAGAGCAGCTCCGCCTCGGACAGGCCGCGCTCGGGACGGCCGGAGCGCGGCGGCGGGGCCTCGGCCTCGATCGCCTTGGCGACGTCGCCGGCGATGGAGGCGATCACCTGCGGAAGCTGGATCTGCACCGCGATGTGGTGGATGAAGTACAGCAGCACGGCCAGATCGACGATCACCAGGATCAGGGTGCTGGTGATGGACACGTGCGGGACGAAGTCGCCGTGCGGGCCCGGGCCGATGGCGATCAACGCCAGCACCGCGTACACGAACGTCGCGACGAACGTGCCCAGCGTCCACTGCGTCCCGCGGTCGCGCATGAAGTTGCGCAGCATCCGCGGCCCGAACTGGGTCGAGGCCAGCGTGAGCGCCACGATCATCACCGAGAACACCACGCCGATCACGGTGATCACGGCCGCGGCGATGGTGGTCAGGATCTGCCGGGAGGCGTCGGCGGTCCCGCTGATCACCCAGAACGGCAGCCTGACCGCGCCGCGGTAAACCGCGCGGTCCACGGTGTAGGTGAAAACAAACAACAACACCGCGCCGGCCACCTCGAAGGCGGGCACCAGCCACAGGTTGGTGCGCAGCGCCTCACGGCGCCACTCCGAACGAAGATCGAATCGCATGGCCGGGATCCAGACGGGAAGGGTACGCGGATGAAAGCGCCGACCAGACTTCCCGGCTCACCTGCCTGAATTCTATGGCCACGAGATCCCCTCCACGCTCACGACCGGATCGGGAGCCCCACACATATCTCACATCATCCGCATGCCGGGCATACTGCGCACCACGATCGCGATGGCTAGGTTGTTGCCACGGAGTTAATCAAAACTCTTATTCGCTGTTCGACAGGAGAGGCGGATCCAGATGAGCGGTGAGGCGGCGATCGATCGCAGGCCCGACGAGCTCGCGCTCGGCCGCGATCTCGGCGAGGCCATCGAGTTCCAGCGCCTGTTGCGGGCCGAAAACCTCGGCGGCACACCGGAGCGGGCGACCGAGGTCTGCCAGCAGATGCGCGAGACGGGCACCTACGTCCACAGTTCTGAAGAGCTGCGCTGGGGCGCACGCATCGCGTGGCGCAACACGCCTCGCTGTATCGGCAAGTTCTACTGGAAAGCCCTCGCCGTGCGCGACATGCGGCACCTGCATCCACATCTGACGAGCGCGCGCGACGTCTTCGACGCCCTGGTCGAGCACCTGCGCCTGGCCTGTGACGGCGGACGGATCAGGCTGCTGATGACGGTGTTCGCGCCTCGCGAGCCCGGCCGGGACGGCATCCGCATCCTCAATCCCCAGCTGGTCCGCTACGCCGGCTACCGGGGCACGGACGGACGGATTACCGGCGACCCGAAGTCCGCCGCCTTCACCGCCTTCGCCCAGCACCTGGGCTGGACCGGCACCGGCGGGCGGTTCGACGTGCTCCCGCTGATCATCCAGATGCCGGGGCGGGCGCCGGAGGTGTTCGAGCTGCCCGAGGACGTCGCGCACGAAGTCCCGATCACCCACCCCCACCTGCCCTGGTTCGCCGACCTGGGCCTGCGCTGGCACGCCTTCCCCAGCATCAGCGACCAGCGTCTGCGCATCGGCGGCCTGGACTACACCGCCGCCCCGTTCAGCGCCTGGTACACCGCCGCCGAGATCGGCGCCCGCAACCTGTCCGACCCCGACCGCTACGACATGCTCAGGACGGTGGCCGAGAAGATGGGCCTGGACGTGGGCAACGACCGCAGTCTGTGGAAGGACCGGGCCCTGGTCGAGCTCACCGCCGCGGTCGTGCACTCCTACGAGCAGGCCGGGGTCTCGGTCATCGACCACCACTTCGCCACCCGCCAGTTCGTCCGGCACGAGCAGCGCGAGCAGGCCGCCGGCCGGGAGACCGCGGCCTGCTGGGACCTGATAGTCCCGCCGATCAGCGGCTCGGCGACTCCGATATGGCAGCGCCGCTACCAGCCGACGGTCGTCCGCCCCAACTTCTTCGACCAGCCCGGGCCCAGCTACGGGCCGTGTGAGCGCTGACGCGTCCCGCTCATCAGTGCATCCCGTCGGCCGGCGACCCCAGGAGCGGCGCCGGCAAGAAGAAGTGACGATGCCCGCCACGGTCGGCGTACGCTACGGCCACCGGTTGGCACCGTCCGAGGCCCTCACGACGTACATCCCGGTCACCTTCACACCGACCGCGGCCCTGACCGCCTCCGACGCCGCCCGCATCGCCGCGCCGGTGCGGTCGCCGGAGCCGCGGTGTGGGTGTCCTTCCTGATCGCCGGTGCCATAGACGCACAGCGTCTCCCGGGCGAGAGTGGCTTTTTTGAGTCGCTCTTAGCGTTGTCTTATCAATCGGCTCGTTCTACTGGCGGCCATGAGCAGTCCTGGACATCGTGAAGCACTCCGCGATACGCAACTCAAACGGCTGTCCACGCTGACCTGGCGTTCCGCGCAGGTCGCGATGGCCGCCACGTTCGTCTTCACGACGGTGATATCGCGGTCCGCGCATGCCGACGCTTCGTCGTCAGGCACGACCGGACAAACCGGAACCACTCAGCAGAACACCACGCCCCCGCCCGGCGCGCCCGCGGCCTCCAGCGGCGCCCCGACGCCTGCCGCTCCGTCCGGATCCGCACCGGGGGCCGCCCCCGCCCCCAAACCCACCACCTCGGCCGGCTCCGGCAAGCCCGCCTCCGCCAGCACGGCCACCCCGGCTCCGCAGCGTCACACCAGCGCCCCCGCACCGGCCGTCGGCACCACGCGCGCGCCGGCGCCGCAGCCCAGCACCGCACCGCCGGTGCAGCCGCCGACGACCCAGCCCACCACGACCAGCGCGCCGCCGGTCGCCTCGACACACACCTCCAAGCACGGATGAGTACTGCGACCCTGTGGATCGCCGACGTGCCGATCGCCAAGGTGTCTTTCCCGGTCTGGGGCGGGACGGCGGAGCTGCTCCTCACCGACCCCGGTGCGATCGACGCCGCCGCGAGGTCGCTGGCCGTCGAGTTGGCGGCGGTCGGGGCGGCGTGCTCGAGGTTCCTGCCGGACTCGGAGCTGTCAGTCGTCAACGCCCGCGCCGGCAGGCCGGTCGCGGTGAGTCCGCTGTTCCTGGACTTCCTCGCCGTCGCGCTCAAAGCGGCTTCCGTCAGCGCCGGCGCCGTGGACCCGACCTGTGGCTCGGCGCTGGTGGCGCTGGGCTACGACCGTGACTACGGGCTGCTGCGACAGGGCCGGGCCCGTGCGTCCGTCCTTCGTCCGGTGGCCGGTTGGCGGGTCGTCGAGGTCGACGCCGGTCGCGGTACGGTCCGCGTCCCGGACGGCGTGCTGCTCGACTTCGGCGCCACGGCCAAGGCGCGGGCGGCCGATCGGGCCGCGCATCGTCTGGCTGCGGAGTTCGGCTGCGGGGTCATGGTGAACCTGTCCGGCGACATCGCGATCGCCGGGCCCGCCCCGGCCGGCGGCTGGCCGGTGCGGGCCGCCGACGGCGAGCTGACCGGCCCGGGCGACCCGGGCCAGACCATCGCCGTGTTCGACGGCGGAGTCGCCACGTCCGGGACCACGACCCGGAAGTGGCGGCAGGGCGATCGCAGCGTGCACCACATCGTCGTCCCCGAAACCGGCGACGCGGCTCCGGTGTACTGGCAGACCGCCTCGGCCGTCGCCGCCACCTGCGTCGATGCCAACACTCTGACGACGACCGCGATCGTGCGCGGCGCGCAGGCTCTGCCGTTCCTGGCCGGGACCGGGTGCCCGACGCGTCTGGTCGGCGCCGACGGCACGATCGCCTTGCTGGGCGGCTGGCCCATGGATGAGGAGTCCGCCCGATGAACCTGTCTTTGAACGGTCCGGGCCTGTGGTACGTCACCCGCGCCACCGGCATCGTCACGCTGCTGATGCTGACCTTCTCGGTCTTCCTCGGCGTGGTCACCCGGTCTCGGCGCTCCACCCGGCGGCTGCCGCGGTTCGTGCTCGTCGGGCTGCACCGCAACGTCTCGCTGATGGTGATGGTGTTCCTGGCGCTGCACGTGCTCACCACGGTCATCGACTCCTACACGAACATCTCGGTGCTCGACGCGTTCGTGCCGTTCCTGTCGCAGTACCGGCCGGTCTACCTGGGGCTGGGCGCTCTCGCCTGCGACGCGCTCATCGTCGTGGTGGTGACCTCGCTGCTGCGCGAGCGGATCGGTTTCCGGACCTGGAAGACGCTGCACCTGTTGTCCTATCTGTGCTGGCCGGTGGCGCTGGTCCACGCCTGGGGCACCGGCACCGATCCGGGCGTGGCGTGGGGACGGTGGATCGGATACGGCTGTGTGGCGTTCATCGCGTGCGTAGTGGGATGGCGCGTCGCCATCGGCGCCCGGCCGAACCGAGCCGACACGTTGGCGCCTTGAGGGTTGGTAATTAGATGACAAGCTTGGAATATGTGCGCACCTCCCCGGCCGCGGGTCTGCCGCGGCTGCTGGACGGTGCCTGGTCCGAATGGTCCGCGAGCCTTGACGCCCATCTGGACCGGCACGGGCCGCTGCCCCTGAACCTGGGCGGGGAAGCGCTGATCGAGATCGTCGAGCGCTCCGGGCTGACCGGGCGCGGCGGCGCGGGCTTCCCGACCGGCCGCAAGCTCCGCTCGGTCGCCGAAGCCGGCCGCGGAACGCCCGTGGTCGTGGCCAACGGCATGGAGGGCGAGCCGGCCAGCAGCAAGGACCGGCTGCTGCTGACCCGGGTTCCGCACCTGGTGCTGGACGGGATCTCCGTGGCCGCGCACGCGGTCGGTGCCGAGCGCGCCTACCTGTGCGTGCACCGCGGCGACCCGGACTTCGCCGACTGGCTGCGAGACTGTGTCCAGGACCGCGCCGCTGCCGGGATCGATCGCGTCCGGATCGAGGTGGCCGAGCTTCCCCGGCGCTATGTCGCCAGCGAGCAGTCCTCGCTCGTGCGCTTCCTCGACGGCGGCCCCGCCGTGCCGACCTTCGGTCCGCGGCCCCATGAGCGGGGCGTCGGCGGTCGGCCGACCCTGGTGAACAACGTCGAGACGCTCGCCCACCTGGCGCAGATCGTCCGGCGCGGCGAGCACTGGTTCCGGGCGGTCGGCACGCAGCACGCGCCCGGCAGCATGCTGACCACGATCGGCGGCGCGGTGAACCGGCCGGGTGTCCACGAGATCCCGATGGGCACGACCGTCGGCGAGGCTGTGCTGCTGGCAGGAGGGCCGGCCGAACGCCTCAAAGCCGTGCTGTGCGGCGGCTATTTCGGGACGTGGCTGCCCGCCGCGGTGGCCTGGAACGTGCCGATGACGCACGCCGACATGCGGCACGCCGGGTCGTTCCTCGGCGCGGGCATCCTGATCGCACTGCCGGAATCGGCGTGCGTACTCGCCGAGACGGCGCGCGTGATCCAGTACATGTCCCAGGAGACGGCCGGACAGTGCGGTCCCTGCGTCTTCGGACTGCCGGCGCTGGCCGAGGCCTTCTCGGAGTTGGCGTTCACCGGCGGCCGCACTCGCACGATCCAGCAGGTCCGGCGGCACATCGACCTGGTGGACCGGCGCGGGGCGTGCCGGCATCCCGACGGCGTGGCCGCGCTCGCCCGCAGCGCCTTGGACGTGTTCGCCGACGACGCCCTGGACCACGACCGCCACGGGCCCTGCGCGGGCCTGCAAAGGCGGCCGGTGCTGCCGCTGCCGCCCCGATCCGAGCGCGAGGAGGTCCGCCGATGAGTCATGTCGTGCGAGTGAACCCGATCAGCTGCCGGGCCCACGGAATGTGCGCCGAGCTGCTGCCCGAGATGATCGAGATCGACCCGTGGGGCTACCCGATCCTGGCCGGCCGCCCGATTCCGCCGGACATCCTCGGCCACGCCCGCCGAGCAGCCGCGGCCTGCCCGACGCTGGCACTGACCGTCGAGGACGGGGACGGCGCGCGGCGCCGGTGATCGCCGGTCCCGCGCGGCGGCTGCTCAGTGGTCGACGCCGCCGTCGTCATCGTCCATCAGAGCCGGGGTCCCGGCCGCACAGCCGATGTGGAACTCGACACGGTGGCCGTTTCCGGTGAACACCATCGTCGCCAGGCGTGCCGGACCGCGCTGCACCGCTTCGGCCTGGTAGCCCTGGGACGGGCTCCATGTCACCAGGTAGACCAGGCCATCCTGGCACTGCGCCACGACCGTTCCGGCGCCGCCGGACAGCCTGCGTTGGACGGGCTGCACCGCCGGAGCGCTCCGGGTGGGCGCGGCAGGAGCGCCGGTCGCCGAGGACGAGGACGATGGTGGGGGTGTGGCAGGCGCGGTCTGGGCCGGCCCGGCAGTGCTCGGGCCGGATGATGGGGACGGCCCCGGAGCCTGGGTCCGGGTCACCGAGGCCAAGGCCTGGTTCACCTGGGCTTGGCTGAGCGTCGCGCCCTGCGGGCTCTGCGGATCGGCGCTGAGATACGACACCGCGAACAGCGACAGGCCGGTGGCGGTCGTCGCCCCGACGATCCAGGCTCCGACGCCGGCAGTGACCCGTACTCGCACACTGGGCATTGTCCGGGCGGTTTCCTTAAGGCGGGGCTAACACGGCGGTAAGGGCGGTCCAGGAACCAGCCATACGGTACTGAACGCGCCGGTACCGGGGTTATGGTGGCGCGATGGCCCAGTTACTGCTGGTCGAGGACGACCCCACGATACGCCGCTCGCTCATCCGCGCCTTCAGCGAGCGGGGCCACGCCGTGGCCAGCGTCGGTACCGCGGCCGAGGCGCTGCGCACGGTCACCGCCGACCGGCCCGACCTGGTCATCCTGGACCTGGGCCTGCCCGACATCGACGGCTACGAGGCGCTGCGGATGATCCGCGCCGTGTGCCCGGTGCCGGTCGTCGTGGCCACCGCGCTGGACGACGAGCAGCAGATCATCAAGGTGCTCGACGCCGGCGCCGACGACTACGTGGTCAAACCGTTCAGCCCGGGCCACCTGGACGCCAGGATCCGCGCCGTGCTGCGCCGCGCCGCCGCCGAGGCCGCCGCGGGCTCGGCGATGCTGGACGTCGGCGGACTCCGCCTGGACCCGCGCGGCCGACTGGCCTGGCTCGACGGGACGGTGTTGGAGCTGTCCCCGCGAGAATTCGACATGCTCCACCATCTGGCCTCCCGCAGCGGCGAGGTGGTGACCAAACGCGATCTGCTGACCAACGTCTGGCGCCAGCCCTACGGCGGCGCGGACAAGACCGTGGACGTGCACCTGTCCTGGCTGCGGCGCAAACTCGGCGAGAGCGCCTCGGCTCCCCGCTACCTGCACACCGTCCGCGGCGTCGGCGTGCGTCTGACGGCCCCGCCCCGATGAGGAGCCGGCTGCTCCTGCTCGCCCTGGCCACCGGATCGCTGATCCTGGTGGCGTTCCTCATCCCGCTCGCGCTGCTGCTGCGCTCCACCGCCGCCGAGCACGCCTCGGACCAGGCCGCCACCCAGGCACAGTCCGTGGCCTCGCTGGTGGCCACGCTCGACCAACGCCAGCTGCCCCTGGTGGTCGACCAGGGCGGACGCCAGATGACGGTGTTCATGCCGGACGGGAGTGTCATCGGCCACCCGGCGCCCGAGGATGCCGCCGTCAGCCTGGCCGCCACCGGCCGTTCGCTGACCGCCCAGGCCCCCGGCGGCCGGGAGGTACTGGTCGCGGTGGCCGGGCTGCCGCGCGGAACCGCGGTGGTGCGGGCCTTCGTGACCAACGCCGAACTCCAGCAGGGCGTCACCCGCTCCTGGCTGATCCTCGGCGCGGTCGGCGCCGGCCTGCTCGCGGTCAGCGCCGCCGTCGCCGCGCTGCTCGCCAAATCCATCACCCGCCCGCTGTCCGCTCTGGTCGGCACCGCCGACGCCATGGCAGCCGGCGACCTGGACGTCCGCGCCGCAGACCAGGGCGCGCCCGAGATCCGTCATGTGGGACGCGCCCTGAACCGGCTCGCCGGACGCATCACCGAGCTGCTGCGCCACGAACGGGAGACCGTCGCCGACCTGTCCCACCGCCTGCGCACCCCGCTCACCGCCCTGCGCATCGATGTCGAGTCCCTGCCCGACACCGAGGACTCACAGCGGATAGTAGACGGCCTGGACGGCCTCGAACGCGCGGTCACCGAGATCATCCGCACCGCCCGCCGCACCGACGCCGACCCCGAGAAGGCCCACTGCGACGCCGCGGCCGTCGTGGCCGAGCGGGCCGCGTTCTGGGCCGCGCTGGCCGAGGACCAGGACCGGCGGATGCTGGTGGACGTGCCGCCGACCGCCGTGCCGGTCGGCGCGACCGCGGACGATGTCGCGGTGTGCGTGGACACCTTGCTGGACAACGTGTTCACGCACACCCCGGAAGGCACGCTGATGGCGGTGGAACTCGTCGCGACGGGAGCCGGCGGCGCCCGGCTGACGGTCGCCGATGCCGGACCCGGCTTCCCAGACGCCACGGCGGCCGCTCGACGCGGTACCGGCTCCCGCCCCCACTCCACAGGACTCGGCCTGGACATCGCCCGCCGCGTGGCCGTCGGCACCGGCGGCACCCTGGTTCTGGGCGCTTCACGGTTCGGAGGCGCGGCTGTGATCGCCGAGTTCGGACCGCCGGCCGGTGGCGCCCAGGCTGTTCCGCGTCACGTCCGCCGCGTGCTTCGGCGGACGGAGCGGCGGTAGGGGCGGAGCGGCGCGCAGGACTACCTTGGGCGCAGTGTCGTAGGCGCGGCGGCAGCGACCAGCCGGAAGCCACCATCGCGCGTCATCTGCTGGCGACGGCTGAAACCGTCGCTGCGACTCCGTTCGATGGAACCCACAGATCGTCGCGCACGTCAGAGCGCTCTTCTGGACCGCTGTCCAATGAGATCACGGCGAGCTGTGGACGCGTTGAGCGGTGTAGATGACCGTCAGCCGCGGGTCTGCGACCTGGCCGCCGAGTTCGTCGACGAGCGAACCGAGGCGAGTGAGAAACTCCGCGCGGTTCGGCGGGGCGAGTTCGGCGATGTTCGGGAATGTGGACCACTGGTCCCGCGCGCTCTGCGCGGTCAGGATCTGATTCCATTCGATGATCTCGACGGAGACGTCGTCGAAGTAGCCGCCCGCGGTCAACTGCCTGCGCCACCGGTCGGTGTCCAGCACGTGCGAGCGGCTGTCCCGGTAGCCGGTGAAATCGGCGGGCAGCAGGTCGTGGTAGACCTCATCGAGCCGGTCGCGGAAGAGCGTCGGCCGCTTGGGGTCGCCGAACTCGTTCCACCACGCCGCCAGCCAGCCGCCCGGACGCACCAGTCCGGCGATCTTCGCGGTCGACGTGGCCGGGTCGAGCCAGTGCAGCGCTGTCGCCGCCACGGCGAGGTCGAACCCGCCTGGCAGGTCTACGGCCTCAAAATCCTTGACGAAGATCTCGAGCCGCTCACACGCATGATCGGCGGCGAGGATCGCGGCCAGGCTCTCGCCGGGCTCGACCGCGACCACGTGCGCGCCGGCCGTTAACAACGGCCCGGTAGCCAGGCCCGTCCCGGCACCGATCTCCAGCACCCGCGCGCCGGGCCGCAGCCCGCAGCGCTCTGTCAGCAGCTCGAAGATCGCGTCCGGGTAGCGTGGCCTGCCCCGTTGGTAGGTCAGCGCATCGGCGTTGAACGACATCCGGCGAGCCGCGCGCGTCGTGTCAGACATCATCGATCCCTCAGCCACGGCAACATCCTGGGCGGCGCTGGTGTCGAGGTTGGATTCTTGATCGTCCATTCCGGCAGTCTGCCCACCTTGGCCCTGTGGAGCCACAGGAATTCCGCCGCGTCGCAGCGGGTCGGCTACGACATGGTCCAGTTCTGGTTCACTCCACCGTTGCAGTCCCAGATCTCGACCTGGGTGCCGTTGGTGGAGCTGAACCCCGGATCGTCCAGACAACGACCGGAGGCCGGGTTGACCAGCGTGTCGCCGTTCTGCTGCCATTGCTGGTTCCCGCCGCCGTTGCAGTCCCACAGCTCGACCAAGGTTCCGTTCGCTGTTCCCGCCCCGGTGACGTCCAGGCACTTGCCGTTGACCTGCAGCGCCCCGCCGTTGTACGTCGCGCCGGAGGCCGCCGCCGGGCTGGAGACGGCGGGACCAGCCGCGTTGGCAGAGCCGGCCGCGCTGACGGAGCCGGCCGAACCGAGAGAGAGCGTCAGGGCGAAGGCAGCCGAGACCGTCGCCACCATCAGACGTCTGATTGTCGAACGGAACATGGGTGACTCCTGTTGCGAACGTTCCCATCCACCGCAAGGCCGACAGGAGCACAGAGAAGGCGAGAATGTCGCCGATACACGCGTGAACGTTCACACATCGGGGTGAGTATCAGCCCGACTCAGAGTCCTGTCAAGGCATCCGAGGTTGCGCAACGGTCCGAGTCTGGTGAATCTCGTTGATATTACCAACCCTGCACGCAGGGTATTGACAGAACCACTCAACAGTCACCACGATGCGACACTGAAGCTCGTCGGCAGCTTTCGACAGCACCCTGACACATCTCGCGCGGACGATCCCTCCCCGGCCTCGCGTCTCCCTCGCGTGCGCCGCGACGTGGCACGGTCCGCGCGACGGGTCCCACCTCGGCTGCCGCCAGGCAGCGATCCACTGTCGCCGACGGTCGGCGCGGGCAGCACGGTCGGCCGTCCAGAAGGGAAACCGATGTCCACCGTTCGTGTCCGACCGCCCAGACTCCTGCTCTACCTCGCCCTGACCGCTCTGCTGGCCTCGGTGTTCTTCGTCGCCGCCACCGGCAGCCCGGCCCGCGCGGCCACCTCCACGACGATCTCCGCCAACGGCGCCGGCGGCGGCCGGACCTTCGACGGCATCGGCGCGATCAGCGGCGGCGGCGGGAACTCCCGCCTGCTCAAGGACTATCCGGCCGCCCAGCAGTCGCAGATCCTGGACTACCTCTTCAAGCCCGGCTACGGCGCCGACCTGCAGATGCTCAAGCTGGAGATCGGCGGAGACGCCAACTCCACCGACGGCTCCGAGCCCTCGATCGAGCACACCCGCGGCGTCGTCAACTGCGACGCCGGCTACGAGTTCTGGCTCGCCCAACAGGCCAAGGCCCGCAACCCCGACATCGCCTTCTACGGCCTGGCCTGGGCCGCACCGGGCTGGATCAACGGCGGGTTCTGGTCCACCGACACGATCGACTACCTCATCAGCTGGCTCGGCTGCGCCAAGGCCGACGGCGTCCCGGTGTCCTACCTCGGCGGCTGGAACGAGCGCGGCTACAACGCCGACTGGTACATCCAGCTGCGCACGGCGCTGAACAACGCCGGTTACGGCAGCGTGAAGATCGTCGCCGACGACTCCGGCTGGGACGCCGCCGACGCCGCGGCCTCCAACTCGGCGTTCAACAACGCCGTGTCCATCTGGGGTGCGCACTACTCCTGCAACGGCGGTGACGGCGGCAACGCCGACACGTGCTCCAGCGACGCCGCCGCGCAGGCGAACGGCAAGCCGCTGTGGGACAGCGAGCAGGGATCGCAGGATGAGAACACCGGCGCGCCGGCGCTGATCCGCGCCATCACCCGCGGATACATCGACGCCAAGATGACCAGCTACTTCAACTGGCCGCTGACCGCCGCGATCTACTCCAACCTCCCCTACTCGACCGTCGGCCTGTCCAGCGCCGACTCGCCGTGGTCCGGTGCCTACACCATCGGCGCCAACACCTGGGCGACAGCGCAGGTCACGCAGTTCACCCAGCCTGGCTGGCAGTTCCTGGACTCGGGGTCCGGCTACCTGGGCGGCTCGGAGTCCAACGGCACCTACGTGACGTTGAAGTCCACCAACAACAGCGACTACACCACGATCGTGGAGACCACCACGGCCGGCGCCGCGCAGAACGTCACGATCAACCTCAGCGGCGGCCTGTCCACCGGCACCGCGCACGTCTGGTCGACCAACCTGAACAACCCCAGCATCGGGGCTTCGCTGGTCCACTCCCAGGACATCACGCCGAGCAACGGCTCCTACTCGCTGACCGTCCAGCCCGGCTACGTCTACTCGATCACCACCACCACCGGTCAGGGCAAGGGCACCGCGACCTCCCCGGCCTCCGCCCCGATGGCACTGCCCTACAGCGACAACTTCGACAGCTACGCGACCAACACCGAGGCGAAGTACCTGTCGGACATGCAGGGCTCCTTCGAGGTCCGCCCCTGCACCGACGGCCGCTCGGGGCAGTGCGTCCAGCAGGTCACGCCAGTCATCCCGATCGAGTGGCAGAACGACTCCGACGCGTTCTCCCTGCTCGGCGACCCGACCTGGTCGAACTACACCGTCAAGGTCGACGTGGACCTGCAGCAGGCCGGCACCGCCGAGCTGCTGGGCCGGGCCGGCACCCAGTCCCGGCCGCAGGGGAATCAGAACCTGTACAAGTTCCGGGTCTCCGACACCGGCGCCTGGTCGATCGTCAAGAACTACTCCAGCGGCAGCGCCACCACGCTGGCCAGCGGCACCATCTCGGCGCTGGGCACCGGCACCTGGCACACGCTCGGGCTGACGTTCCAGGGCACGCAGATCACCGCGACGGTCGACGGCGCCACGGTGAGCACCGTGAACGACAGCACGTTCCTGTCCGGGCAGGTCGGCATCGGGGTCGTCGGCTACCAGACCGACGAGTTCGACAACCTGACGATCACCCCGGGCAGCGGCACCGCGCAGCCCCCGACCGGCCCGATCACCTCCGGCATCGCCGGCAAGTGCCTGGACGACAACGGCGGCTCGACCGTCAACGGCACCAAGGCCCAGATCTGGGACTGCAACGGCACCAGTGCGCAGCAGTGGACATACAACGGCGGGGCGCTGCAGGTCAACGGCAAGTGCCTGGACGTCACCGGCGCCGGGGCCACCGCCAACGGCACGCTGGTCGAGATCTGGGACTGCAACGGCGGCGGCAACCAGCAGTGGCAGCAGAACGGCAACACGCTGGTCAACCCCGCCTCCGGTCGTTGTCTGGACGATCCGGGGTTCAGCTCCACCAACGGCACCCAGGTCGAGATCTGGGACTGCAACGGCGGAGTGAACCAAAACTGGACGCTGCCGTCGTCCTGACCTCCGCAATGCCCACTGGAATACCCGCCTGACACGGTGCCGCGCGGACGCCTTTCGCAGACGGACGCGCGGCACCGCCCGGCACCGCCTGGCAACCGCTCATGCCACCGAACCGCTTGTGAAGTGAGGACCGGCCATGAACAGATTCACAGTGATCCTGACGATCGCGGCACTGGCCACGCTCGGTACGGCGGCGACCGGTGCCGCCACCGCTGCCGCCGCCACCCCGAACGCGGCTTCCGCCACCACGCTGCGGCTCATGCCGCTGGGCGACTCGATCACCTGGGGCATCGGCAGCAGCACCGGCGACAGCTACCGCGGCCCGCTGTGGAACGAGCTGTCCGCCGAGGGCCACGCGCTGGACTTCGTCGGCAGCGTCCGCAACGGCACCATGTCCGACCCGGACAACGAGGGCCACTCCGGCTACCGCATCGACCAGATCTCCGCCCTCGCCGACGCCACCGTGGACCACTACCGGCCCAACGTCATCACCCTGGAGATCGGCACCAACGACCTCAACCAGGACTACCAGGTCGCCACCGCCCCGGCGCGGCTCAAGTCCCTGATCGACCAGCTCACCTTCGACGCCCCCGACGCGACCATCCTGGTCGGCACGGTCATCGTCTCCACGAGTCCGGTCGAGGAAGCCAACCGCGGCGCCTTCAACCAGCAGATCCCCGGCATCGTGCAGAGCGAGCAGGCCGCCGGCAAACACGTCCGCCTCGTCGACATGAGTGCCCTGACAACCTCCGACCTGTCCGACTCGCTGCACCCGAACGACGGCGGCTACCAGAAGATGGCCGATGCCTTCAACGCCGGCGTGCAGGCGGCCGACGCCGCCGGCTGGCTCAACGCCCCGGTCCCCACCGGCGGCGCGGTCCAATCCGGCATCGCGGGCAAGTGCCTGGACGACAACGGCGGCAGCAACACCGACGGAACCGCCGTCCAGATCTGGAGCTGCAACGGCACCGACGCCCAATACTGGTCGGCCTACACCGACGGGACCCTGCGGGCCGAGGGCAAATGCCTGGACGCCACCGGCGCGGCCACCGCGAACGGTACGAAGATCGAGCTCTGGGACTGCAACGGCGGCGGCAACCAGGTCTGGCAGTCCTACAACGGCGGCTACCGCAACCCAGTCTCCGGCCGCTGCCTGGACGACCCCGGCCTGTCCACCACCGACGGTACGCAACTGGTGCTGTGGGACTGCAACGGCGGCGCCAACCAGAAGTGGACGACGTTGCCTACCGGCTGAGACTTCGTCCGCCTCCCCCAAAGAAGGCGATGGGTGTCGCGGTGCTGGTCCTACGGCCTGCACCGCGACGGCTGCTGCTATGAACCCGGTCCTGATAGCGGTGCCGAATACACCCGCTCAGCGGCGGCCGGTGGCGACGATCAGGAGAAACTGGCCGCCGCCCGCCTCGACTCCGGCGGTCACCGGCATGCCCGGCACCAGCCGGGAGAACCGGTCCACCAGCCATTCCGCCGCGTCCTGGGCGTCCTGCTTGGTCGGGCAACGGCCCACCATCTCGCGGCCGCCCTTGCGCTCCAGCCGCTCAGCCACGGTGGCCAGCGGTGCGGGCTCGATCACGTACAGGTGCTCCGGCCAGGGGATCACCACCTGGACCGCGCCCTTGCGGGTGTTGCATCCGCGGTGCGCGAGCCGCTCGGCAACCTTGGCCTTCCGGTCAGCGGTCCGGCTGTCGACGCTGGGGCCCCGCGGATCGTTCACCGACATGTCGGGGTCGACCGGCTCGTCGCACACCCAGCACCGCCAGCCGTCGCGTTCGGCCACGTCATCGAGGAGACTCACCCGAGCAGACTAGCCGACGCCGGCGGCCACGTCGGTCAGCGTGCCGAACGGCTTCCCTTCGGCCCTTCGGGAGGATCTGGACGAGTGGTCCGCCGTTCTTGGACGGGAACTCAGCAACGGGATCTTCGGGGAGAACCTGACCACCTCGCACTTGGACGTCACCGGCGCGGTCGTCGGCGAGCGCTGGCGGGTCGGCACGGTGCTGCTGGAGGTGACCGCGCCGCGGATCCCGTGCCGGACCTTCGCCGGATGGCTGGGCGAGCGCGCCTGGATCAAGACGTTCACACAACGCGCCGCCCCCGGTGCGTACCTGCGCGTGATCCAGGAGGGGCAGGTCCAGGCCGGGGACGAGGTCACCGTCCTGGACCGTCCCGATCACGAGGTCACCATCGGCGTGGCGTTCCGCGCGCTGACGACCGAGCGTGAACTGCTCCCCCGGCTGCTGACGGTCGAGGCGCTCGCCGAGACGGCCCGCAAGCGGCTCGGCGGCGCGCGCGACTAGAACCGGCGCGGGCTGCGGCCGTGTCCCTCTCAGCTCGCGGCGCAGCTCAGGGTCGGAGAGGCATTAGTACCCGAGTAACCGGCCTGGAAGCCGAACGAGGTGTTCCCTCCCGGGGCGATCGAGCCGTTGTAGCCCTCGTTCGTGACGGCCACTCCCGGCTGCCCGCCGCCGGCCAGCACACCGTTCCAGACACTGGTGATCTGCTGGTTGCCGCCCCAGGTCCAGGCCACCTTCCAGCCGTTGGTGGGCGCGCTCCCGCTGTTCGTCACGGTCACGTTGGCTGTGAACCCGGTGTTCCACTGGTTGGTCACCGAGTACGTCGCCGTACATCCGCTGCCTCCCCCTCCCCCGTTCGAAGCCGTCGTCGCGGTCACGCCGGTGGACGGGGCCGAGACGTTGCCGGCCGCGTCGTAGGCGGCGACGGTGTACGTGTACTGCGTCGAGGCGGACAAACCGGTGTCAGTGAACGTGGTCCCGGCGGCCGTGCCGACCTGCGCCCCGTCGCGGTACACCCGGTATCCGGCCACGCCGACGTTGTCCGTGGAGGGCGACCAGGACAGCGAGGCCGAGGACGCCGTCGTCCCGGTGACGGCGAGGTTCGCCGGCACGGAGGGCGGTGTGGTGTCGCCGCCGGATCCGGCGGTGGTCGCCGCCACCGAGAAGCCGTCGGTCCCCAGCCCCTGGCCGCCCTGCCAGATCTCGAACCCGGCCTCGACGTCGAGCAGGTAGTTCGAGGGGTTGATGGAGCCGCGGGACACCGCGTCCTGGAACAGCGCCTTGAGATCGAGGTTGGACACCGATGTCGCACCGGGGTTCAGGACGTAGGAGATGATCTTCCACGAGGTCTGCTGCCCCGTCCACACGTTCCAGTTCATGCCGTCGACGTTCGACGTCCCGGTCTGCGAGCCGAACGGCTGCACCCCGCCGCGGCTGTTGATCCAGATCATCACCTCGGTGCCGTCCGGCTGGCCGGTGGCGGTGGGTGTGGAATTGAACCAGATGTCGTAGGCGACGTCATAGGCGCCCGACGAGGGCTGCGTGGTGCTCCAGGAGGTGACGGCGCTGCCCAGCTTGCTCATCTGGATCGGGAAGCTGTTGTTGCTGGTGCACAGCCCCCAGTGGCAGCCCTTGTAGATCGAGGGGTAGGTGGCCGGCGCGCCGCCGCTGAGATTGAAGTTCGCGGTACTCACCGACCACGCCGTCCCACCGCTGTAGGTGATGCACTGCTGCGCGGTGGAGTTCCACTCGTTGGCCTGGATCATGTAGTCGCCGGCCGGGATCGTGCCGGTCCCGGAGCACGTGGTCGTGGCGGCCTGCGCGGCCGGCATGGCGACCGCTGAGAGCGCCGCCGTGAAGGCGATCGCGACAGCGGCCGCGAGGGCACGCAGTCTGAGAAGACGAGACACCGGGTTGCCATCCTTTCGAACATCCGCCGACGTACACCGCGTCGCCGGTGAAGCTGCCAAGGAGGCAGCCGGACCGCAAGGCCGAGTCGACTCGATTCGCTGGCGACCGGGGCGGTTGGCCGCCGGGCACCGCAGGTCACGGCGCGTCAGCCCGGCCGACGCCCTGGTCCTCCGGCCGGGCTGCGGAACGAAACTTTCAGGAAACCCGGCGCTTCCAGGGCTGCCTCCCGTCATCGAACCTTGACACAGCACACCGACCGATGCACCGTCTTCGTCGGTGCAATTGTTAGCGCTAACATTCCCGCCCGCCTCCGGAGGCACCTCATGGACCGAAACAATCTGCGAACACGCCTGCGCGGGGCGTGGCGGGCGACCGTGGCCGTCGCCGTATCGCTGACCGCCGCACCGCTTCTCGCCCTCGGGGCCGCGCAGCCCGCCCACGCGCTGAACAACTCGCTGGCTCTGACCCCGCAGATGGGGTTCAACGACTGGAACGCCTACGGCTGCAACGTGTCCGAGTCACTGATCAAGTCCACGGCGCTGGCCATGCACGACGACGGCATGCAGGCCGCCGGGTACCAGTACGTCAACATCGACGACTGCTGGCTCACCCACAACCGGGATTCCTCCGGGCACCTCGTCCCGGACCCCGCCAAGTTCCCCGACGGGATCTCCGGCACCGCCGCCTACGTCCACTCCCTCGGCCTGAAACTGGGCATCTACGAGGACGCCGGCACCATGACCTGCGCCGGCTTCCCGGGCAGCCTGGGCCACGAGACCACCGACGCGGACTCGTTCGCGTCCTGGGGCGTGGACTACCTGAAGTACGACAACTGCTACTCCGACGGGGTCACCCAAACCAGCAACGGCGGCCCCAGCGCCCAGAGCCGCTACACCACCATGCGCGACGCGCTGGCCGCCACCGGCCGGCCGATCCTGTTCAGCCTGTGCGACTGGGGCTTCCAGAACCCGTGGAGCTGGGGAGCCGGGGTCGGGAACAGCTGGCGCACCACCGGTGACATCAACGCCAGTTTCGGCAGCATGCTGTCGATCTTCCACAGCAACGTGGGCCTGGCCGCCTACGCCGGTCCCGGCGCCTGGAACGACCCGGACATGCTGGAGGTCGGCAACGGCATGTCCGCCACCGAGGACCGCAGCGAGTTCAGCCTGTGGTCGGAGATGGCCGCTCCGCTGATCTCGGGGACCAACATCGCGAGCGCGAGCTCGGCGACACTGGGCATCCTCACCAACTCGCGCGTGATCGCGGTCGATCAGGACTCGCTCGGCAAGCAGGGCACTGAGGTCTCCTCCTCCGGCGGTCTGGACGTGCTGGCCAAGCCACTGGCCGACGGCGACGTCTCGGTCGCGCTGTTCAATGAGAACAGCGGCACCGCCACAATCTCCACCACGGCCACGGCGATCGGCAAGACCGGCGCGAGCAGTTACACCCTGACCGACGTGTGGAGCGGCGCGACGTCGACGACCACGAACACGATCAGCGCCTCGGTTCCCGGGCACGGAACGGTCATGTTCCGCGTCGCCGGAGGCACCAGCAGCGGTGGCGGCGGGTCCAGCCCCGGTGAGGTGCACGCCGTCGGCGCCGGCAAGTGCCTGGACGTCCCGGGCAGCTCCACCACCGGCGGCACCCAGCTGGACATCAACCCCTGCACCGGCGCCGCGAACCAGGTCTTCACACACACCGGCGCCAACCAGCTGACGGTCTACACCGGAAGCGGCCAGCTGTGTCTGGACGCCGACAACAAGGGCACCACCAACGGCACCAAGGTGATCATCTGGTCCTGCAACGGCCAGACCAACCAGCAGTGGACCCTCAACTCCAACGGCACCATCACCGGCGTGCAGTCCGGCCTGTGTCTGGACGTCACGGGAGCGGCCACCGCCGACGGGACGCCGGTGGAGCTGTGGACGTGCAATGGCCAGACCAACCAGCAGTGGACGCTCAGCTGAGCTGAAGGTCAAGACGTTCACGAAGCACGGCGCGGTGAAGAATGCTGTCAGACCTCTGCTTCACCGCGCCGCGCGAGGATTTCCGCCACGGTCTCGTTCGCGGTCTGCTCCGAGGTGTCCAACCACGAGCCGATGCGCGGCGTGTGCCGGCGGAGCTGCTCGTCCAGTGCCGCCACGTCCAGATGATTTGCCCTCGATGCCGAGGCCTGATACACCGTGGGCCAGATCTCACACTTCGTCCTCGGAGCTGGCCAGACGCCCACGGAACCATTTCTCGGTGGCGCTGATGTGCAGGAGCGCCGCGGCCTGGGCCAGCGCCGGGTCTGCTGCGGCGAGCGCGTCGTAGATGGCCTGGTGTTCGGCGATGGTGCGATCGGCGACGGCGTCGTCGACCAGTCCGCGCCAGATGCGGGCCCGCACGGTGCGGCTGGAGATGCCCTCCAGCAGGGAGGCCAGAGTCTGGTTGCCGGTCGCGGCGAACACGGCACGGTGGAACGCGGCGTCGTGCTCGTTCAGCAGCTCCACGTCGTCCTTGGCCGCACGCATCGCCGCAAGATGGCGCTCCACCTCGCCGAGTTCCGCGGCGGTGATCCGGGCGGCGGCCACACCGGTGGCGACCGGCTCGAACAGCCGGCGCACCTCGGCCAGTTCCAGCTGGGTGTCGCCCTGCAGCAGTTCGACGGCCGAGCCGAGCCCTTCGAGCAGGACCGCCGGCTCCAGGCTGGTCACATACGTCCCGTCGCCTCGCCGGATCTCCAACACCCGGGCCACCACGAGTGCCTTGACCGCCTCACGGGTCAGGTTCCGGGACAGGCCCAGCTCCGCGGCGAGCTGCTGCTCCGGCGGGAGCCGGGATCCGGGCGGCAGGTGGCCGGACTGGATGAGCTCGCGGATTCTGGTGATCGCCTTGTCGGACAGGGACATGGGCGGCAGCGTAGCAGCGACATCCCATGTCTTCCGGTCAAGGGCTGACCGGATGAAACTTTCATCGGCGGCGGAAGGCGGACCGCCCTTGAGAAGCGGGCCGCCCCCGACGACACAGCGACGCGTTGACACGATTTCGCAGCACGTGGACATTGCTTCCACCGACACCTACACCTGTGGGGGATCATGCTGTCCAAAACCGCCAGACTCCTGCTCGCCGCGGGTCTCACCGCATCGGCCGTCGCCCTCGGCCCAGCGGCCACCGCGACCACGCAGACTGCCCCGGCCACCGGCCACACCCTGCCGGCGGACACGCGCTTCGCCGTCACCCCCGACAACGAGGCGGCCCAGCAGGCTCTGACCGATCTGCACCAGGGCGACCTCACCGGCGCCGCGGCCATGGCGAAGCTGGCCACCTGGCCCGAGGCGGCCTGGTTCACCGGCGGCACACCGGACCAGGTGCGCGACCAGGTGCGCGCCACCGTCCGGACCGCCGCGGCCGAGCGCGCCGTACCGGTGCTGGTCGCCTACGACATCCCGCTGCGCGACTGCAGCCAGTACTCGGCCGGGGGCGCGGCTTCCGACGCCGCGTATCAGCAGTGGATATCAGCGTTCGCACAAGGCGTCGGCGCCAGCCGGGCCGTGGTGATCGTCGAGCCCGACGCGTTGGCGAACCTGCCCTCGGACTGCGGTGCCACCACCGACCCCACCGGGACCCTGACCGCCGGGCGCATCGCCGACATCAAGTACGCCGTGTCCACGCTCGAATCCGATGCGCAGACGGTCGTCTACCTCGACGCGGGCAACAGCCAGTGGCACTCGGTCGGGGACATGGCGCAGCGCCTGATCCAGGCCGGCGTCGGCCAGGCCCAGGGCTTCTTCCTGAACGTGTCCAACTACCAGCCCACCGACCAGACCGACCACTACGGCACCTGGATCGCCAAGTGCCTGTGGTTCGCGACCGACGGTCCGGCGTGGGCGGCCGGACACACCGACTACTGCGCCAGCCAGTACTACTCCTCGGCCGCGCCGAACGACGGCAAGCCCGGCGACGCGGTGTCCCCGACCGATCCGAGCACCTGGCACTGGACGGACGCCTGGTTCGACCAGAACGTCGGCACACCCCCGGCCGCCCAGCTGACCCACTTCGTCGTGGACACCAGCCGCAACGGCCAGGGCGCCTGGACCCCGGCGCCGGGCGAATACTCCGGCGATCCGCAGGTCTGGTGCAATCCGCCGGGTCGCGGCATCGGCGCCGAACCCACCGCCGCCACCGGCGTCGCGCTCGTCGACGCCTACCTCTACATCAAGACGATCGGCGAGTCCGACGGCAGCTGCACCCGCGGCACCGCCGGCCCCGGCGACCCCGAGTACGGCGGCACGGTCGACCCGGCGGCCGGTGCCTGGTGGCCCGCTCAGGCGCTCACGCTGGCCCAGAACGCCGTACCCGCACTGACGTTCAATCCCCGTCTGTTCCGCTGAGCCACACCGGCGCGGCCGGCGGTCTCAAGAACGCCGGTCGCGCCGACGGCCGCGGCGCGGGTCCGGTACTGCTTCGCAGCGAGATCGGCGGGGTGAACATGCGATGCCGGGCGACCGCGTCCGGGTCGGCGATGCGCTCGATGAGCAGCTCCATCGCGATCGCGCCGATCTCCAGCGACGGGACGTCTGCGGCGGTGAGCGGCGGACGGAACTCCTCAGCCCACTGATCCGCCGCGACCCCGGCGATGGAGAAGGTCCTCGGGATCTCGTGGCCGGCCCGCTCCAGTGCGCGCTGGACCCCGGGCAGCGCCGCCTCGTTGACGGTGACGATCGCGGTCGTCGCGGGGCGCGCGGCCAGGATCTCCGCCACACAGCGCTCGCCCCCGGCGGCGTCGTCCTCGCAGCAGAACTCCGATCCGGCCGCTTCGCGCCGGCCGACGGCCTCGGCGAACCCCTCGTGCGCCCGGCGGGCGGGACCGTAGCCGGCGGCCACGAGCCCGGACGAACGGTTGATCAGCGCCATGTCGCGATGGCCGAGGTCGGCGAGGTGGTCGACGCACTGGCCGACCAGCGTCGCGTAGTCCACGTCGACCCACCAGGTCCCGTCCGGTTCGGCGACCCGGCCGATGGTCACGAACGGTATCCCGGTCTGCTCGAGCCGGACGACACGCGGATCCGCCAGCCGGATCTCCATCAGGATCACGCCGTCGACCCGCCGACCGCTGATCAGGCGCTCGAACGAGCCGTCCTGGTCCCCGCCGGACGGGGAGAGCAGAACGTCGAGGTCGGCCTCCGCCGCGGCTTCCACGACACTGGCGACGAAGTCCAACTGCATGGACGTCATCCGCGCCCCGGCCGGCGGGATCACCAGACCCACGGTGCGGGTCCGGCCCTCCTTCAGCGCGCGGGCCGAGGCGTTGGGACGGTAGTCCAGCTCGTCGATGACGTCCTGGATGCGCTGCCGGGTCTGCTCCGAGACCGGCCGCTTGCCGCTGAGCGCATACGACACGGTGCTGCGCGCCACCCCCGAGCGGCGCGCTATCTCTCCGATGTTCATGGCCCTCCGCGGTCGGCAGATCGAACCGTTGACTGATCCGAAGTGTACGACCGCGGGCGGGATGTCAACGGACTGTGAAGTCCTGGTTGCCGCCGGAGGCGTTCTTGCACTGCCACTGGTCCAGCTGCTGGCCCAGGTTGCTGCCGGCACCGTAGACGTCCAGGCACAGACCGCTGTTCTGGTTCCGGAACGAGTAGCCGCCGTCGGATTGCTGGACGGGAAGCCACAAGCTGCCGGCGGCACCGTTCGGCGCCTGCTGCACGATGTCCGGCTGCCCGGCCGTGGTCGAGCCGCCGGACACCGCCACGTCGTCGCCGGAGTTCTGGGCCTGAAGCTCGCCGTATCCGCCGGACACGGGCACGAACTGGAACCGCTGATTGGTCTGGCCGTTGCAGGTCCACTGGTCGATCGCGGCTCCGGCCGCCGCGCCGGCACCGTAGACGTCCAGGCACAGGCTGTCGTTTCCGACCACCAGCTGGTGGTAGCCGCTCGGGAAGCCAGTCGTCTGCCCCTGCTGGGTCTTCCACTCGTCGGAGGCCGCAGTGCTGCACGCGGTCTGGACGAGCCCCACTCCGGCCGTCGTGCCACTACCGCTGGGGGCGATGCAGAGCCCTGAGTTCTGGGAGGTCACCTGATAGACACCAGTGGCCACCGAGTGCAGAGTGAACTGCTCGTCGCTGCCGTATGAGCACGGGTTCTGAACAACCGCCGCACCGGCGGTCGTCGAGCCGCCGGCGACCTCCACGCAGTCGCCGGGGGTCATGGGACGGATGAAGTACGTGCTGCCGCCCGCCGAGGTCGGGACGAACTGGAACTGCTGGTCAGTCCCGGCTCCGCAGGCGCCTTGGTCGAACTGTGCCGAGGCGACTGTGGTGAATCCGGGGTTCTCCATGCACAGCTTGTCGCCCTGGTTCACCAGACCGCTGGCGAACCCCTGAGCGAAGCCGGGCAGCAGGTAGACCGCGAACGCGTCGTGCGACGCCTGGAAGGAGAGCGGCAGCGTCACCGATCCCCCGGAGACGTTCACGATCTGGTCGGACACCACCTGGGGCGCGGTGAGCGCCGACTGGTCCGGGATCCGGTAGACGACGGCTTCCACCGTGCCGTTGTTCGACAGCCAGGGCACCGCCGACAAGCCGCTGAAGGTCACCGACGCCGCGCCGGTGTAGCCGTTCGCGTCGCCGATGACGGCCACAGCGCGCCGATGTGCGCTGTCCTCCGCCGCCGAGATCGCGGTCGATCCGACCTGACCGGAGGTGGAGACCAGGGAACCGGTCATGTCCGCGTAGGCACGCATCGCCCACCAGTTGCCGGTGTAGGCGGCGCCGCCGCTCGCGTTCGGATCGATGACGCCGGTCAGGTTCGGCGAGATGCAACACTGCCAGTTGCCGCGCATCGCGTCGGTGTAGCCCGACTGTGCGAACCTCGCGAGGTACCACGCGGTCACCCCGGCGGTCTGCCGGTCAGCGGGCTGATACTCGTTGGCCGACAGCGGGATCGAGCCGATCCCGGCCGCCGACAGCGCACCGTTCAGGGACTGGGAGACCGTGACCGG
Source organism: Catenulispora sp. GP43 (assembly GCF_041260665.1). Taxonomy (NCBI): domain Bacteria; kingdom Bacillati; phylum Actinomycetota; class Actinomycetes; order Catenulisporales; family Catenulisporaceae; genus Catenulispora; species Catenulispora sp. GP43. The sequence continues at coordinate 52,948 of NZ_JBGCCT010000017.1, forward strand.
GTCGTCCACGTCGCCCTCGTCGTGGTTGGTGATCATGTCCGGCACGGTGCCGGCGGCCTTCACGTGCGCCAGCCAGGTCTGCCATTGGCTCGACCGGCTCTGCGGGGTGTAGGCGAACGACGGTCCGACGATCTGCGCACCGGGGGCGATCCTGCGGATCTCGCGGTAGGCGGTGTCCCACATCTGGAAGTACTGCGTGCTGTTCACACCCCGCGTCCAGAAGTACGAGATATCCGGCTCGTTGTCGATGTCGTAGGCGAGCTTCAAGCCCGAGGCCTGCAACGCTCCGACCGCCGAGTCGATGAAAGCGGTCCAGTTCGAGCAGTCGCCGTTGTCGCACGGATAGGTCGTGTTCGAGGGCTGGCCGCCGTTCAGGCCGTAGATGTCCGTGAGGAGCACCTGGTACTGCGCGTGGTACGGCGGTTGGGTGAGGCGGCGCGCTTGGTCGATGATGGAGGCGACGTCCGCCTGGGTAGCCGAGCCGTTGCGGTAGCCGTCCTTGATCCAGCCGCCCGAGTACCAACCGCCGCCCCGGTGCGCTGTGACCCCGAGCGGTTGCAGGTACTGGTCGGCCGGCTGAGTACCATCGACGCTCAGGCCGTAGAGGAAGCCCTCCCCCACCCCGGTGGCCGGGCCGGTCGGGGCCGCGAGGTTCACGCTCAACGCTTCATCGGCCGCGGGCTGTGGCTGCGACAGCGTCTGCCCATGTGCCGGCGACAGTGACGGTACCGCCAGTGCCAGAACCACCGCGGTCGTCGTCGCAAGCCGCCTCATGCTTGATCGAAGTCTTATTCGCATCTCGTTCCTCGAATCGATTCGATGTCTCAGCCGAGGGTCCATTGCTGGTTGCTGCCACCGTTGCAGGTCCAGAGCTGGACCAGGGCTCCGTCGGCGGTGGAGGCGCCGGTGACGTCCAGGCACAGGCCTGACTGCGCGCCGGTGATGGTGCCGTTGGAGTTGAGGTTCCACTGCTGGTTGGTCTGGCCGTTGCAGGGCCAGATGATCACCTTGGTGCCGTTGGTGGTGCCCTTGTTGTTGGCGTCCAGGCAGTCGGTGGTGCCGGAGTCGGTGACGGTGAGCTCGCCGGAGGAGTTGTGGGTGAAGCTCTGGTTGCTCTGGCCGTTGCAGTCGTAGATCTGCACCTGGGTGCCGCCGGTGGTGGTGGCGTTGGGCACGTCCAGGCACTTGCCCGCACCGACCGCGTGCAACGCACCGCCACCCGTACCACCGCCACCGCCACCGGTTCCGCCGAGGGCTGTCACCGTGGCGTTGTAGGCCGGCTTGGGCTGGTAGTTCTGGTCGTACATGGTGGCCGCGCCGTACCCGGGGAACGTGCCGGGGATCCAGGAGTGGCCGTCGTCCACACCCCACTGCGAGACGCCGACGCACCGGCTGACCGCGAGACAGTCCTTGACGACCGAGCTGTAATCGGAGGCCTGCTGCTGGAGGTTGGAGGAGCTGGCCGGGAGCTGGATCCGGTCGTCGAGTTCGGTCACCGCCACGTCCAGGCCGAGAGCGGCGAAGCGCTGCATGTTCGCCAGCATGCTGGAGGGCACCTGGCCGACGATGAAGTGGCTCTCCAAGCCGACGCCGTTCAGCGGCACGCCCTGGGCCAGCAGCGACTTGGCCAGGTTGTACATGCCGTCGCTCTTGGCGTTCTCGCCTTCGATGTTGTAGTCGTTCAGGTAGAGCTTGGCGTTGGGGTCGGCGGCGCGTGCGGTGCGGATGGCGTCGGCGATATAGCCGGTGCCCATGGCGTTGTAGAAGACGTCCTGGCGGAGGGTGCCGTCCTCGTTGAAGGGCTCGTTGACGACGTCCCAGGAGTACACCTTGCCCTTGTAGTGCGTCGCCTCGGTGGTGATGTGCGCTTCCATCGCACCCTGGACCTGGTTCGACGGCAGGCTGCTGACCCACCCCGGCAGCTGGCTGTGCCAGACCAGGTTGTGGCCGCGCACCCGGGCGTTGTGGCTCTGGGCCCAGGAGACGATCTGGTCGCCGGGGCCGAAGTTGTAGGAGCCGTTCGACGGTTCGGTGGTGTCCCACTTCATCTCGTTGCCCGGCGTCACCATGTCGAACTGGGCCCCGGCGATGTTCATCTCGCCGCTGACGCCGAGGTCACCGTCGGTCAGGGCGGTGCCGAAGTAGCGGTTCTGCGCTTCGGCCAGGCTTCGCAGCGATGTGGCCGCGGCGGCCGGCTGGGCCGTGAGCGCCGCGGCGACGGGGACGGCCAGGACGGCCGCGGCCGCCACGGCCAGGCCTCGGGCAAGGCCACGACGTGCCGGGATTCTGCAATGGATCATCAAGGACTCCGCTGTTCGGGACATGACTGGGGAGCAGCTCGCGATGATCGGCCCGGCATCCGCGATGGGCGACGCTGCGAGTGACACGAAAGCTCGCGATCGGACGGGTGTCAAGCAACTGCGAAAGTTTCGTAGCTCGGACGACACAACGTGACTGGTCATCAGAGTGCCCTTGACAGAACACGCAACGTGCAGCACCGTCTACCGCCGAGACACCCCCGCGACATCCCCGTCAGAGGACGACAAGCGCGGGAAGAAATGTTAGCGCTAACATTCCGCCGCTCCTGACCGGCAGCAGCGAGCATCGGAGGACGGCGCCCCTCATCGGAACGAGTCACGTTCAAGGAGCTCAGATGGGTTACAGCGCACTGCTATCCGGAAGTCCGCCCGCTCGTCACCGGCTGCGACCGCTAACATTCCTCGCGGCGGCGATCCTCCTCGTGGCCGGCGTCCTGGCGACCGGCATGGTCAACGCCGGCCCGGCCCGCGCGGCGACCACCGGGCCCTGCGACATCTACGCCTCCGGCGGCACGCCGTGCGTGGCGGCCCACAGCACCACGCGTGCGCTGTACGGCGCCTACAACGGCCCGCTGTACCAGGTGCGGCGATCCTCGGACAACGCCACGACGAACATCGGCGTGCTGAACGCGGGAGGCTTCGCGAACGCCGCCGCGCAGGACTCCTTCTGCGCCAACACCACCTGTGTGATCACCGTGATCTACGACCAGTCGGGCCGCGGCAACAACCTCACCCAGGCGCTCGGCGGCGGCGCCGCGCCCGGCGCGGACAACCTGGCGGTCGCCACCGCCGCCCCGGTCACGCTGAGCGGGCACGAAGCCTATGGCGTGTTCATCCCGGCGGGCACCGGCTACCGCGACGACTCCACCAACGGCATCGCCACCGGCGACAACCCCGAGGGCGAGTACGCGATCTTCGACGGCTCGCACTACAACGGCGGCTGCTGCTTCGACTACGGCAACGCCGAGACGAACAACAACGACGACGGCAACGGCACCATGGAGGCCATCTACTTCGGGAACATCCGGGTCTGGGGCTACGGCTCCGGAAACGGCCCCTGGATCATGGCCGACATGGAGAACGGCCTGTACTCCGGCCAGAACGCCGGCTACAACGCCAACGACCCCAGCATCAGCGACCGCTTCACCACCGCGATCATCAAGGGCGGCGCGAACCAGTGGGCCATCCGTGGCGGCAACGCCCAGTCCGGCAGCCTGTCCACCTTCTACAGCGGCCCGCGGCCGAACGTCTCCGGCTACAACCCGATGCGCAAGCAGGGCGCCATCATCCTCGGCACCGGCGGGGACAACAGCCGGGGCTCGGACGGTACCTTCTATGAGGGCGTGATGACCTCCGGCTACCCGTCGGACGCCACCGAGAACACGGTGCAGGCCAACATCGTCGCCGCGGGGTACTCCACCGGCGGCACCAGCACTTCCGGCAGTGCGCTGCACGCCGTCGGTGCCGGGAAGTGTCTGGACGTGCCCAACGCCACCACCGCCGGCGGCACCCAGGTGCAGATCTACGACTGCAACGGCCAGAGCAACCAGAGCTTCACCCACACCTCGGCCGGCCAGCTGACCGTCACCGACTCCGGCACCACCGACTGCCTGGACGCCAACAACAAGGGCACGAGCAACGGCACGAAGGTGATCATCTGGCCGTGTAACGGCCAGACCAACCAGCAGTGGAACCTCAACTCCAACGGCACCATCACCGGCGCGCAGTCAGGCCTCTGTCTGGACGTCAGCGGAGCCTCCACCGCCGACGGAGCCCTGGTCCAGCTCTGGACCTGCAACAGCCAGAGCAACCAGCAATGGGCCCTCAACTGAGGCGGATGACAGGCCGATGATCCAGCCGCCGCGAGGTCAGCCGAACAGCCGGCGCTGGATCTCGCGGCGGTAGTCCTCCAGCGTGTTGTCCATGTGGACGGCGGCCGCCCGCGCCGCGGCGTCGGGGTCGCCGCCCCTGATCGCGTCATAGATCGCGGCGTGCTCGGCGACCGCCTCCTCCGCGTGGCCGCCGAGCGTTCCCTGCAGGCCGATGATGCTGGACTGGCGCTGCAACCGGCGGGCTTCGCGCACCGCGGCGACCAGGAAGGGGTTGTGCGACGCCGCGGCGATGCCGAGGTGGAAGTCGTCGTCGCCGCGGTCGAACAGCTCGGTCCGGCCGGTCACGTGGCCTTCGCGGCACAGGTCGGCCGCGGTCTCGATGGCGTGCAGCTCCGCCGGCGTGGCCCGGGTCGCGGCGCACCTGGCGGCCTCGACCTCCTGGACCCGGCGGAACTCGAAGAGCATGTAGACGTGGTCCAGGTCAGTCGGCAGGAAGAAGCCGCCCCAGCCGGTCGAGCCCAGCATCCCCTCGTCATCGGAGACGTAGAGACCGCGGCCCTTCTGCGCCCTGACCCGGCCGAGCGCGGAGAGGATCTTGACCGCCTCCCGGACCACCGTCCGACTGGTGCCGAGCTGCGCCGCCAGCTCGTTCTCGGTCGGCATCCGGTCGCCCGGCCGCAGACCGGATTCGGCGATGATCTCCAGGATCCGCTCGGCAGCGAGCTCGTACCCCGGTCGGTACGGACCGCTCGGAGCACCGTCCTCGTCGTGCGATGTCACGCTCACCATGCGGAGAAACTACACCTCGATCGCCGGGGGCCTCGATGTGTATGACTTATTGATCTCGAGCATGGCCATGACCACCAGGTTGTGAAACCGACGTTAAAAAATCTTGACGATAAGCATGCCCATTCTCTTGACGGGGCGCGCTCCCGGGACTCTGATGAGGGATCAAAGTCGCACACATTTCGTCGCCTTCTCACAGCGAGGAAGGACCATGATCCCCAGAACCCGCCGACGCGGCGGCCGCTCCCGCCCCTCGATCCTGGCGGCCGCGGCGACACTCGTCACGGCCGCCTTCGGGATGCCGGCGCTGTCCCACGCCGCGACCGCCGCCACGCTGTACGCCTCCCCCACGGGCAGCGGAACCGCCTGTTCAGCCGCCGCGCCGTGTTCCATCACTCAGGCCCAGTCCGCGGTGCGCTCGATGAACTCGAGCATGAGCGGCGACATCGTCGTCCAGCTGGCCGGCGGGACCTACCGCCTGTCCGCACCGCTGGCCTTCAACGCTTCCGACTCCGGCACCAACGGGCACACCGTCATCTGGCAGGCCGCCCCCGGCGCGACGCCGGTGCTGTCCGGCGGGCAGCAGGTCACCGGGTGGACCCTGCACGACTCGGCCGCCGACATCTGGTCCGCACCGGTCCCCTCCGGGGCCGACTCCCGGCAGCTCTACGTGGACGGCGCGCTCGCGCCCCGCGCCGCGATCCCGATCTCGCGCAGCGACGTCCAGATCACCGCGAGCGGCATGACCATCGTGAACTCGGCTCTGGACTACCTGGCCTCGCTGCCGGAGCAGAACCGGATCGAGCTGGAGAGCCAGAACTCGTTCACCGACCGGTACGCTCCGGTGTCGGGCATCACCGGGACCACGATCACGATGCAGCAGCCGGCCTGGAACAACAACAACTGGGGTTACGACACCCTGGCCAAGCCCTTCGCCGGCGGCCAGGTCTACCTGGAGAACTCGTACTCGTTCCTGAAGAACGCCGGGCAGTGGTACATCGACCCGCAGGCCGGCCAGTTGTACTACAAGGCCGCCTCCGGCCAGTCGCCCAGCGGCCACGACGTCGAACTCCCCCGCCTGACCTCGCTGATCCAGATGAGCGGGAGCTACAGCAACCCGGTCTCCCACATCACGTTCCAGGGCTTGGCCTTCGAGCACACCACCTGGCTCGGGCCGGGCACCTCGATCGGGTACGCGGACCAGCAGACCGGCACGTTCCTGGCCAAGCAGTACACCCAGCCGTCGGACTTCCTGACCTCCTGCCAGTCCGGCTGCCAGCTCTTCGAGGCCACCCGCAACAGCTGGAACCAGGCCCCCGCGGCGGTCCAGGTCTCGGCCGCGTCGGCCATCGCCTTCAGCGGTGACAGCTTCACCCACCTGGGCCAGGTCGCGCTCGGCATCGGCAACGACGCGGACGCGGTCGCCTCAGGTATCGGGCTCGGGGCCTCCGGCGTCACGGTCGACCACAACACGTTCACGGATGACTCCGGCGCCGGGATCGTGGTCGGCGGCGTGGAGCCGGACGCCCACCATCCGTCGAACATTGCGATGACCGTGCAGAACGTCACGATCACCGACAACCTGGTGAGCGGCGTCGCCGAGGACTACAAGGACATGCCGGGCATCCTGTCGACGTACGCCACCCACACCGACATCGAGCACAACGAAGTGTCGAACCTGGCCTACGACGGCATCGACGTCGGCTGGGGCTGGGGCATGAACGACCCGGGCGGCAGCCAGGACTACGTCAACCGCGGCACCTACAACTACCAGCCGATCTACACCACGCCGACGACGCTCAAGAACACCGTCGTCAGCTACAACAAGGTGCACGGGACCAAGAAGGTCTTCCACGACGGCGGCAGCATCTACAACCTGTCCGCCAACCCCGGCGGCGTCATCGACGACAACTACATCTACGACAACCAGAACACCGTCGGCCTGTATCTGGACGAGGGCTCGCGCTATTTGACGCTGACGAACAACGTCGTCCAGGACACCGGCGTGTGGGCGTTCACCAACGCCAACGCGAACAACAACACGAACGACAGCACCTTCTCCTACAACTGGTATAACTCCGGCGCCACCAACGTCGCGACCGGCTCTCCGCACAACAACGTGCTGACCGGCAACACCCAGGTGAGCGGAGGCTGGCCGGCAGCCGCCCAGCAGGTCATCACCAACTCGGGCATCTCCGGCAGTACCGGAGGCAGCGGTTCCAGCGGCGCGTTGCGCGCGGTGGGCGCCGGAAAGTGCCTGGACGTGCCGAATGCCACCACGACCGGCGGCACCCAGATGCAGATCTACGACTGCAACGGCCAGACCAACCAGAGCTTCACCCACGACTCCTCGGGTGAGCTGACGGTCACCGACTCCGGCACCACCGACTGCCTGGACGCCAACGACAAGGGCACCACCAACGGCACCAAGGTCATCATCTGGCCCTGCAACGGCCAGACCAACCAGCAGTGGAACCTGAACGCCAACGGCACCATCACCGGCGCGCAGTCAGGCCTGTGCCTGGACGTCACCGGCGGCTCGACAACCGACGGCGCCCTGGTCGAACTCTGGACCTGCAACGGCGGCAGCAACCAGCAATGGACCCTCGGCTGAGACATCGAATCGATTCGAGAACAACCACATCTCGGAGGTGAAACAGTGCTCAGATCCATCCTCACCACAGGCCGCAGACTCACCAGAGGCCACCGACCCACCAGAGGCCACAGCCCCCTGCGCCCCGTCCTGATGCTCGCGTTCGCGGCCATCCTGGCCGTGGCCGGGATACAGGTCGGCGCGACGACGGCGCGCGCCGCCACGTCGCTGCCCTGCGACGTCTACGCCAGCGGCGGGACGCCGTGCGCGGCGGCGTACAGCACCGTGCGCGCGCTCTACGCCTCATACGACGGGCCGCTCTACCAGATACAGCGCGCGTCCGACAGCAGCCACATGGACGTCGGCCTGCTGGCCGCCGGCGACTACGCCAACGGTGCCGCGCAGGTCTCCTTCTGCGCGAACACGTCGTGCACCATCACGAAGATCTACGACCAGACCTCCCACCACAACGACATGCCGATCTCGTCCGGCGGGTTCTGGAAGGGTCCCGGCCCGAACGGCTCGGACGTCGGCGCGGACGCGATGGCGCTGCCGGTGACGGTCAACGGCCACGCGGTCTTCGGCGTGAAGGTCCACCCCGGCGTCGGCTACCGGGTCGACAACACCGTCGGCGTGCCCACCGGCTCACAGCCGGAGGGGGTCTACATGGTCACGTCCTCCAATTACTACAACTCGCAGTGCTGCTTCGACTTCGGCAGTGCCGAGACCGACCACAGCGACGACGGCAACGCGACGATGAACGCGATCGAGTGGGGCAACGCGTGCTGGTTCGGCGGCTGTACAGGGCCGGGGCCCTGGGTGGAGGCCGACCTGGAGAACGGCATGTACAGCACCAACACCGGCCCGAACACGTCGAACAACCCCGGGGTGAACCATGCGTTCGTGACGGCCTGGGAGAAGAACAACGGCACGTCCGACTTCACCCTGAAGAACGGGGACGCGACCACAGGCGGCCTGACCACGACCTATTCGGGATCGCTGCCGAACAACTACTCGCCGATGAAGGTGCAGCCGGACGTCGAGCTCGGCACCGGCGGCGACAACAGCAACGGCGGCCAGGGCGAGTTCTTCGAGGGCGCCGTCACGACGGGCTTCCCCTCGGACGCGACTGAGAACGCGGTGCAGACCGCCATCACCAGCGCCGGCTACTCGGCGCCGGCCCCGCCGCCCGGCGGTGCGCTGCACGCGGTCGGCGCGGGCAAGTGCCTGGACGTGCCGAACGCCAGCACCACCGGCGGGACGCAGCTGCAGATCTACGACTGCAACGGCCAGAGCAATCAGACGTTCGCCCACACCTCGGCCGGCCAGCTGACGGTCACCGACGGCGGCACGACCGACTGTCTGGACGCCAACAACAAGGGCACGAGCAGCGGCACGAAGGTGATCATCTGGCCGTGTAATGGTCAGACCAACCAGCAGTGGACCCTGAACTCCAACGGCACCATCACCGGGGCCCAGTCAGGGCTCTGCCTGGACGTCACCGGCGCCTCGACAGCGAACGGCGCGCTGGTCCAGCTGTGGACCTGCAACGGCCAGAGCAACCAGCAATGGACCCTCGGCTGATCTGTCCCCAATACGCCGGGGCGGCGGCGAGCGACCGTCGCCCCGGCCCGAAAGGACGTCGAATGTCCTCCTCTCCCTTCCCCGTCAGCCGCCGTACTCTCCTCACCGCCGGAAGCGCCGGCGCGGCCGCAGCGTTCGGCCTGCTGCGTTTCGCGCCCACGGCTTCGGCGAACAACGGCCCGCAGAGCTACACCTCGTCGTGGTCTTCGGTGGATCAGCACCCGCCGACGCCCGAGTGGTTCCAGGACGCCAAGTTCGGGATCTACTACCACTGGGGCGTGTTCTCCGTCCCGGCGTTCAGCAGCGAGTGGTACCCGCGCAACATGTACAACCCGGGCTCGATCGAGAACCAGCACCACATCGCCACCTATGGGGACCCGTCGGTGTGGCCGTACCACAACTTCATCCTCGGCGCGTACGACAAGGCGGGGAACTACACCAAGTTCGCCCCCAAGCTGACCAGCGCCGGCGGCGCCTGGGATCCGAACGCCTGGGCCCAGCTCTTCAAGGCCGCCGGCGCGAAGTTCGCCGGTCCCGTGGCCGAGCACCACGACGGCTACTCGATGTGGAACAGCCAGGTCAACGAGTGGAACTCGGTGAAGACCGGCCCGAACCTGGACCTGGTGGACCTGCACGCGCAGGCCATCCGCGGGCAGGGCCTGATGTTCATGACGTCTCTGCACCACGCGTACCACTTCCTGGGCTACTACCAGTGGGTTCCGCAGCAGTCGACCGCGACGCTGCAGAAGCTGTACGGGCAGATGGGCACGACCGCGGAGAACCAGCTCTGGTACACCAAGCTCGTCGAGGTGATCAACGGCTACCAGCCGGACATGATCTGGCAGGACTTCGACCTGAGCAACGTCCAGGAATCCGAGCGCCTGGCGTTCCTGGCGTACTACTACAACCAGGCGGTGGCCTGGAACAAGGACGTCGTGGCCACGTACAAGGACGGCTTCGATACCTCCGGCGAGGTCTTCGACTTCGAGCGCGGCGGGCCCGGCGGCCTGCTCAGCCCGTACTGGCTCACCGACGACTCGATCTCCTCCTCCAGCTGGTGCTACACCGTCGGCATCGGCTATTACACGACCCAGGCCCTGCTGCACGCGCTGATCGACCGGGTGGCCAAGGGCGGCAACATGCTGCTGAACATCGCGCCGATGGCCGACGGCACCATCCCGTCGGGCCAGCAGAGCATCCTGCTGGGCATGGGCGACTGGCTCAGCCGCTTCGGCGAGGCGGTCTACGCCACCCGCTCGTGGAGTTCGTACGGCGAGGGACCCACCGCGATGGGCGGCGGTTCCTTCTCCGGTCCCAAGGCCGGCACACCTCAGGATGTCCGCTTCACCCGCAGCAAGGACAACACCGTCCTGTACGCCACGGCGCTGGGCTGGCAGGGCGCCACGATGACCGTGAGCACCCTGAACTCCAACCAGATCAACCTCAGCACCCTGGTCTCCGCGCAGCTGCTGAACAACACCGCGGGGACGTACATCAACCTGCCCTCCCCGGTCCAGGACACCGGCGGCCTGCACTTCACGATGCCGTCGTCGAACCCGCCCTTCACCGCCCTGGCCTACACGGTCAAGCTGACCTTCTCCGGGCAGATTCCGGCCCTGGGCTCCGGGCCGCTACCGACCGGCTGGGCGAAGATCGTCAACGCCACCAGCGGGCTGGTCCTGGACAGCGGCGGCGGTGTCGCCTCCGGCTCGAACCTGAAGCAGTGGAGCTACGACGGCAGCACCAACCTGCAGTGGCAGCTGGTGCCACTCGGCGGCGGCTACTACCGGATCGTCAACAACACCAACGGCATGGTCGCCGACAGCTGGGGCAACACCGCCAACGGGGCCCCGGCCCGCCAAGCGGCGTGGAACGGCGGCGACAACCAGCAGTGGAGCCTGACCAGCGCCGGGAACGGGCTCTTCCACATCGTCAACCGCGGCACCGGCACCGCACTGGACGGCGCCGGGAGCACAACCGTCGGGTCCACCACGGTCATGTGGAGCCCCAACTCCAGTCCGAACAACGAATGGTCGATCGTCGCGGTGTGACAGGAGGCGTTCCTACCGCATCGCGATGAGGCAGGCGGTCCCCGGTACAGGCAGGCGCACTGTCAGCTCGCCTGTCCCGGGGCTCCAGTCCCCTAGAGGCCTCGGCGCCCACTCCCCTGCGCCGTCTGCAAGAATTCGAGCGGATCGAACTCGCTCGGGGCGAGTCGCGCACCGTCGTCTTCGAGCGTCAGGGCACGATCACGAGCTTGCCGCGCACCCCGCCGGTCCGGCTGAGGTCGAACGCCGCCCCCACCTCGCTGAGCGGGAAGGTCTGGGCGACCTCGACCTTCAGCAGGCCCCGATCGGCCAGGTACCCCAGTTCGGCCAGCCCCGCGCCGTCCGGGCGGACCCAGATCCAGCGTCCGCCGTGCCGGGTCACGGCCGGATCGGCGATCGACACGTGCCGGCCGCCCTCGGCCAGGACGGCGAGCGTCGTCTCAAGCTGTCCTCCGACACAGTCCAGCACCGTGGTGACACCTTCTGGCTCCAGCGCGCGCACCCGCTCCACCAGGCCCTCGCCGTAGGCGACCGGCTCGGCACCGAGGGAGCGCAGGTAGTCGTGGTTGCGCTCGGAGGCGGTCCCGATGACGCGGGCACCCCGCGCCCGGGCGATCTGTACCGCCATGCTGCCCACGCCGCCGGCCGCCGCGTGGACCAGCAGCGAGTCCCTCGAACCGATGCGCAGAGCGTCCGACGACCGCAGTGCGGTCAGCCCGGCCAGCGGCAGGCCGCCGGCCTGCGGCCAGTCCAGCGCCGCCGGCTTGCGCGCCACGTCGCGCGCCGAGACGCTCACCAGCTGCGCGAACGTCCCGGCCTGGACGGCATCCTTGCGGGCGTAGGCCATGACCTCGTCGCCGGCGGCGAACTCGGGCGTGTCGGGGCCGGCGCCGCGCACCACTCCGGCGACGTCCCAGCCGGGGATGGCGGGGAAGACGGTGTCCATCATCGCGTCCAGCCCGCCGGCCATGACCTTCCAGTCGACCGGGTTGACCCCGGCGGCCCGCACCTCGATCAGCACCTGTCCCGGGCCGACCTTGGGATCGGGCACCTCGCCGATGGTCAGGTGCGAATTGTCTGCGGAGTACTCGGCATACGTGGCGGCTTGCACTTCTGAGCGATCTCCATCCCACTGGGGAGTGAAACACGGGTTACGCCAGCCGGCGTGCCGGCTCGTCCCTGGCACGCCGGCCGGCCCCGCGTCAGGGCAGCCGGTGCGGGCCGGCTTCCGCCCTCACCCCAACGTCCATCGCTGGTTGGCGGCACCGCTGCAGGTCCACAGCTGGACCATGGCGCCGTCGGCGGTACCGGCCCCGCTCACGTCCAGGCAGAGCCCTGACTGCACGCCGGTGACCGTGCCGTTCGAGGTGATGTTCCATTGCTGGTTCGTTCCGCCGTTGCACGGCCAGGTCTGTACCTTGGTGCCCGGCGAGGTCTGGTTGTCGTAGGCGTCCAGGCACAGGGTGGTCCCGTTCATGGTGACGGTCAGCTGGCCGGACGAGGTGTGGGTCCAGGTCTGGTTCGCGCCGTTCCAACAGTCGTAGATCTGTGGCTGCGTGCCGGGGGTCGTCGAGGCGTTGGGGACGTCCAGGCACTTGCCGGCGCCGACGGCGTGCAGCTCGCCGGTCGTGCCACCGCCACCACCGCCTCCCCCACCGCCGCCACCACCGTTCGAGGAGTCGACGGTGATGTTGGAGTTGCCGCTGCTCTGGTATCCCTCGGTGGCCAGGATCATGTAGTTGAACTGGCCCATGGTCATGCCGTGGGCGGCCCAAGCGTCGAAGAAGTTGCCGGTGGTGATGGTGCCCCCGGTGCGCTTTGACTGCCGAACGGCCCAGTACTGGTTGAACGTCGCGGTGCCGATGATGGACGGGGCGTTGTACCGGGTCGTCTCGTAGATGTCGTAGGTGCCGCCGTCGCTGGAGACGGTCCCCATGTAGGTGCCGGTCGGCCGGTAGCTGCCCCAGTTGTCGGTGATGTAGTACTCGACCAGTGGGTTGGTGGTCCACCCGTACAACGACAGGTAGCCGTTGCCGGAGGGGTTGAAGCTGCCGGAGTAGTTCACGGTCCGGCGCCCGCCGGTGCTCCAGCCCTCACCGGCCACGAAGTTGCCGGCGTTGCTCCACGAGGTGCTGTAGTCGCTGCCGGAGCCGAACGTCATACAGGCCGAGCCACTGCCCTCGGTCCAGAACGAGTAGTAGTAGCCGTTGTTGCTGCCGGTCTGGCTGTTGCAGATGGTCGAGGCGCCGGCGGTGGCGCCGGGCAGGAACACCCCGACGGCGGCCAGCAGCGCGATACAGAGGGCGGTCAACAACCGTCTGCCGCGTGTGTTCATTCTCGTCCTTCCCTCTCATCCGGGGTTCAGCAGGTGGAGTTGGTCTGGGTCGCCAGCCCGATCCGCCACGGCAGCAGGTTGTAGCTCTGGTTCGCGGACGGGTCCTTGCCCTGGTACAGGTACTGCAGGTGACAGGGGCTGATGGTGACCGTCTGGTCGTAGCCGCTGCGGATCGCCTCCCCGCTGCTGAGGTCCTGGGTCCAGGGCGTCCCGCTGAACGTGGTGTTCGACGCGGCCAGGAACGGGTTCGACTGGGTGGCCGCCAGCGGGGTCCAGCTGCCGGTGAGGCTGGTGGAGGTCCAGGAGTGGAACAGGCGGTGGCCGTCGGAGCCGATGGCCTCCACGACCATCAGGTAGGTGTTCGATCCGTCGACCTTGTAGACGTTGTCGGCCTCGAACATGTCGTACTTGTTCGGCGCGGAGGCGGCGATGACGGTGTTGCCGCCGTCACCGAACCCGTTCGGGAACTGTGACAGGGAGCTCGTCGAGCGGTAGACGTGCCCGTTGTCGTCGACGGAGAACAGGTAGCAGTTCGCCGAGTCGCAGATCACCCAGCTGTCGACCCAGTAGCCGCCCGACAGATTCTGCTGGATGATCGACGGCACGCCGTTGCTGTAGAAGTTGTGCGGAGCGCTCCACCCCGCCGGATTGCTGATGTCGGGGTTCGTGGAGTATCCGATGTTCGAGCCCTCCTGATACGTCACGTACCACAGCTTCTGCGGCGCGAAGTAGAACACCATCGGCGCCGTCTTGTAGCCGCCGCCGATCGGCGTGGTGTCCAGGTAGGTCAACGGCGCCGACGCAGCTTGCGACCAGTCGGTGAAGCTGGTCTGGGCCATCCCGTAGTTGCCGTTGGAGTCCACGGTGGACATCAGGACGTACCACCGGTTGTTGTAGAAGACGACCGACGGGTCCTTCACGGCGATGATGTCGTGGGTGGCGTCGGACTTCGGGCTGATCAGGATGCCGCTGGAGCTCCAGCGGAAGCTGCTCGGCAGCGAACCGCCGCCGGGACTGCTCGGAGTCGTCGACGGGCTGCTGGACGGCGTGCTCGGCGATGTCGAGGGAGTCGTCGACGGAGTGGTGGGCGGAGGCTGCGAGCCTTCGCAGGACACACTGTTGAGCGCGAAGTCGGTGGGGACCGGGTTGCTGCCGGTCCAGGTTCCGTTGAACCCCAGGCTCACGCTCCCGCCGGAGGCGATGGACCCGTTGTAGGCGGCGTTCGTGACGCTCACTTGCGCGCCGGTCTGGGTGACGTTCCCGTTCCACAACTGGGTGACGGTCTGTCCGGCGCCGAACGACCACGTCAGCCGCCAGGATGTCACCGGATCCCCCTGGTCGGTGACGCTGATGTTCGTACTGAACCCGCCCGGCCACTGGCTCGACACCGTGTAGTCGACCTGGCATCCGGCGGAAGCACGTGCGGTGGTCGTCGCGACGGCCACGCCCGCGACGGCGAGGCCGGTCGCGACGACGGCGGCGAGCGCCGCGCGACGATCGAACAGGCTCATGGACACACTCCTTTGCGGACCCTCGGTGGAGATGGGATCACTCGGTCCGGTGTCGGCATGCCGCACCGTTGCGTGAAGCTGCCACGAACACCCGGGGGCCTCAAGGACCCACCAGTGAGCCACCACCGGCGCGCGCCCCCGGTTCCCGCCGGTGAGCTGCGAGAACAAACGGTTGCGCAGCCCTCGGACACGCCGGCACCCGCCCCGTCAACGGCGAAAGTTTCACGACATGCCGGGATTCGCCGATCCCGCCCGCGATCGGGACATCCCATGGATCGGCCGAGATTTCTCCATCGGGACGGCAACCTCCGGCGTGGGTCGGACCACTAAGGGGTCGAACATGCGTCCAGCCACCTCGAAGGGGAACCCTCCGTGTCACCCACCCTCCCGCCGACCCGAAGCCGCCGTGCGATGTCCGGGACGGTCGCGTTCCTGACAGTCGCGGGCTTCGCGACCACAGCGACGACGGCTGCCACCGCCGACGCCGCGCCGACCGCCACGGTCACAGTGGACGCCGGTACGTCCCTGGGCACGGTGCCCGCCACCGGGATCGGTCTCAACACCGCCGTCTACGACCCGAACCTGACCGACCCCGCGGCGACATCGCTGATGAAGGCCGCCGGTGTCGAGCAGTTGCGCTATCCCGGAGGATCCGTCGGCGACGTCTACCACTGGAAGACCAACAACCTGAGCGGACCCGGCAGCTGGGTCGCGCCGAACACCGACTTCGACCACTTCATGGCCACCGCGAAGACCGTGGGGGCGCAACCGATCCTGATCGCGAATTACGGCACGGGCTCGGCCCAGGAGGCCGCCGACTGGGTCAGGTACGCGAACGTCGACAAGCACTACGGCGTGAAGTACTGGGAGATCGGCAACGAGGTCTACGGCAACGGGCACTACGGCAGCGGCTGGGAGACCGACTCACATAGCGACAAGAGCCCGACCGCCTACGCCACAAACCTGGTGGCCTATGCCAAGGCGATGAAGGCTGTGGATCCCACAGTGAAGATCGGAGCGGTCCTGACCACGCCGGGCGGCTGGCCGGACGGGACCAAGGCGGCCGGCGACAGCGCCGACTGGAACCACACGGTGCTGTCCATCGCCGGAAGATCGATCGACTTCGTCATCGTCCACTGGTATCCGGGCGGCACCACCTCGGCGGACCTGCTGAACACCCCCGACCGGATCGGGACCATCACGGACACGCTGCGCTCGCTGATCGCCGCCTACGCCGGTTCGCGCGCGCCGTCCGTCCAGATCGCCGTCACCGAGACCGACGGCGACAACTCGCCGGCCAAGACCAGCCAGGCCGCGGCCCTGTACGCGCCGGACACCTTCATGACCTGGTTCGAGCACGGAGTCTTCAACGTCGACTGGTGGGACCTGCACAACGGCGCGGGCACCGTCAAGACCGTCGACGGCCAGACCGACTACGAGGACGAGGGGGTGCTCTCCAGCGGGACGTGCTCGGGCGGCGCGTGCGAGCCGGCCCCGGAGACTCCGTTCCCGACGTACTGGGGCATCCGCTCCCTGACCGCACTGGCCGCGCCCGGGGACACCATGGTGAAGGCGTTTTCGCGCAACGCCTCGGTCGCCGTCCACGCGGTGCGCACCGCCGGCGGCGGCCTGAACGTCATGCTGATCAACAAGGACGCGGCGAACCCGGCGACTGTGTCGTTGTCGTACGCCGGGTTCACGCCGGCGCCCGGAGCGGTCACGACCGTCTCGTACGCCAAGGGCGGGACTGCTCTGAAGACCGCGGTGGCCGGCACCGCGGCCTCGCAGACTCTGCCGCCGTATTCGATCACGACGCTCCAGCTGAAGCCGGCCGGGGCTCCGGCCGGAGCTCCGGCTGCGCACTCCACGCGTCAGAGCCCGCCGGCATCCCCCACCTCCAGCGTGCCGGGCTCGCGGCACAACGGTGACGCCGCCGTGGTGCCGGCTTCCGTCGGGTCGACCACGGCTGCGGCCGATGGCGCACCGGCTCGTGCGGACACCGGCGGCGTGCTGGCTTTCACCGGGGCGGGCAGCGTGGTCGCCTACGGCACGGTCGGGAGCCTGGTCGTCATCGCCGCCGGCGGCGTCCTGGTCACGCGCCGGCGACGCGCAGCAGCGGCGCACCGGGGGTGATGACGCCGTAGGCCCGGCCGGCCGGGCCGGCCGGCGGCGGAAGGCTCAGCCGCCGGCCGGGAAGTCCCCGCGGACCTCGCTGGTCCGGCCGGAGGCCGTGGCCTGGACGAGGAACGTGTCTTTGCCCGCGTCACGCTTACCGGTCTGGTGGTTGAACTGCGCGGCGAAGATCTGCTGCGCCGCCGGGATCGTCCGGCCGGGCTTGAGGACCCAGCGGTAGACCAGGTAGCCGCCGGCGGGCGTCACGGTGACGGTGAAGTCGTCCGGCGGCGCCGTCAGCCAGTTCCCGGTGCTCTGTATACCGCCGGTCTGAGCGATCCGCAGTTCGACGGTCATGGCGGTCAGCGGCTGTGCGACATCGACGGTCAGGTCGTTCTGGCTCCAATAGACGGTGCTGTGCGCGTTGACGTCAGCCCGCGCAGAGATCACACCGTCAGCAGAGCTCGGCGCGGCCGAGTGGTGCGGGGTGGACGAGCCTGAGGAGGCCGGCGGCCGTGCGGACGAGACGGTCGGCTGCGAGCTGGCGGCCTGACCGGTCGGCGTCACGACCACCGGCGCCGGCGGATGCTCAGGCGCCTGCTGCCGGACGCCGGCCGCGACGGCCAGCCCTCCCAGACCCAGCACGCCGACGGCGGCCAGCGCCGCGAGCGAGATCTTGGCCCACGAGGCCTGCCTGCGCCTGCGGTACAGCCGGGCGCGGCGGGCATCGGAGTCCTGGGCCATGCCCTGTCCGATCCGGGCCAGCATCGCCTCGCGGTCCGGCTCGTGGGCCTCAGCGGCCTGGCGCAGAAGCTTGCGAGTGTCGTCCACTGAATCCCCCTTCCGCCAGATCGCCGTTTCCCAAATCTCCGCTTCCCAAGTCTCCGGTCGCCTGCGCCCCGAGCAGCCGTCTCAGCTCGGCCAGGCCCTTGGAGGTCTGGCTCTTCACCGTACCGACCGATATTCCCAGAGCCTGCGCGGTCTCCTTCTCCGACAGGTCGAAGGCATGCCGCAGCACCACGCAGGACCGCTTGCGGAAGGGCAGCCGGGCCAGCGCGGCGCGGACGTCCACGCCGCCGGCCACGTCCGGCTCCTCGGTGCGCTCCGTCCGGCCGGCCCACAGTAGCCTGATCCGGCCGCGCTCGCGGATCGCCCGGCGGGTGCGGTTGCGCGCCATGTTCGCCACGACGCCGCGGGCGTAGGCGACGGGGTGGTCGGCCGCGCGCAACCGGTCCCACCGGTGCCACAGCGCGAGCATGGCGTCCGCGGCGAGATCGTCCGCCCCCTCCGACTCGCCGGTCAGCAGGAAGGCCAGACGGCTCAGCTCCGCGTAGTGGCGCTCGAAGAAGTCGTGGAATTCCGCCGAGGCATCGTCGAAGACCATCTTCGCGAGGAAGCCTCTCCCATGAAGGTTTTAGATGAATGTTCAACCGCTTTGCGGATAGGCAGCTTAGCAGGGTCAGGGACTGGTGCAGCTCAGCGCCGGAACCGAGGGCGAGCCGTCGGCCAGGAAGCCGAACGACGTCGACGCGGCCGGCTGCAGCGAGCCGTTGTACGCGGCGTTGCCGACCGACGCGGAGGATCCGCTCGTGGTCAGCGTGCCGCTCCACACTTGGGAGATGGTCTGGCCGTCGGCGAGCGTCCACTTGACGGTCCAGCCGTTGATCGCCGCGCTTCCGGCGGTCACGGTGACCTGTCCCTGGAAGCCTCCGGGCCAGGAATTGGTCGTCGAGTAGGTGGCGCTGCACGCGCCGGTGGGCGGCGGGTTGCTCGACGGAGTGGTACTCGGGGTGGTGCTGGGGGTGGTACTCGGGGTGGTGCTGGGCGTGCTGGAAGGTGAGGTCGGCGGCGGGCTGCTCTGGAACTGGGTGAAGAAGTTCCACACCACTCCCGAGGTCCAGGTGTGCCAGCCGTCGCCGGTGCTGCCGTCGATGGGTCCGGGGTCGTGGCCGGCTCCGTCGAACGCGGCCCAGACGACCGGGTAGCCGGGCTTGCATCCGGTGTAGGCGGTGACGATGTGCGTCAGGCTGCCATACGCCGGTTCCGGCGGATTCTGTGGTGTGCACTGGTTGTTCCGGACGAAGGTGTCACGCAGCGCCCGGCCGTCGGCGATCGGCAGGACGTTGTCCCGGATGCCGTGCAGGCCGATGTAGGCGACCGGCTGCGTGCCGCCGTCACATCCGCTGAGGTTCGCCCCGGAGTAGACCGCGACCGCACGGAAGACCGTCGGACGCGCGCACGCCAGCGCGTAGGTCATCGCGGCCCCGTAGCTGAAGCCGGAGGAGAAGATCTGCCCGGTGTCGATACAGAGTCCTGATTCGAACTGGTTGAGCATGTCGTCGACGAACGCCACGTCCTGGCCGCCGGGATTGGCCCAGCCGTTGTTGGTGCCCTGCGGCGCGACGAAGATGGTGCCGTTCCCGTCGGCGTCGGCCAGCTTGCGCAGGCCGTAGTAGGACCAGTTGTAGCCGTCGGTTCCGCCGGAGTCGACGTCGTTCATCGTCCCGCCGAGCCAGTGGAACCCGAAGACCAGGCGGTAGGGGCGGGTGTCGTCGTAGCCCGCGGGCAGCCGGAGGATGTAGCTGCGTGTCTGGCCGCTGCTTTGGATCGTGTGCGTACCGCTGGCCAGTGTCGCAGCCTTGCCACAGCCGACCGACGCCCCGGCCGCCGCGGCAGCCGGGGATGCCGCGGCCGTGGTCAGGCTCCCGTAGCCCACCAGGGCAGTGATGAGGGCCACCACCAGCACCGCCAGTGCGGCCGGCCCGAAGCCGGCTCTGCGCTTGTTCATCTCTCACACTCCATCGAACCGATTCGCTGGATGAGTTCGACGGAATAGTATGATCCTGATATGCGAGGGTCAATCTATGCTTCATACTCTTAACGGAGAAGACCGTGTCGACCTCTGGCTTTACATTGCCATCGGCGTACAGGCGTCGAAAGTTTCAGACCAATATCCGACTTCCGCCGCGCGACTCATACGCCCCGGCGAGGATCAGGTAGGCGCTGGCCGTCCACGTGTAAGCACGATCGCGCAGACCGCTGCCGGACAGTGCGTCGAAATTCTCTGCGAAGCCCGACTTCTCGCACAGCGCACGGAACCGGCTGCTCACCTCGTCGGCGAGCTCGACGAAGCCGGCGCGCCGCAGACCGTCCTCGATCAGGACGGTCGACGGGGCCCAGATCGGGCCGCGCCAGTAGCCGTCGGCCTCGTAGTGTTCCGACGAGGGTTGCTCGGTGGCCGGGCCGTGCGGCGTGAGGTGGGCCTCGATGGCGTGGGCCAGCGTGTCCCGGACATCCTCGGGCAGCGCGTCGCCGAGGACGATCGCCATCAGGTCCAGCAGGCTCGTACTGGCCGTGGTCTTTCCCGTGGCCGCGCCGCGGGCGACGAACCGGCCGTCACGCCACAGCTCTTTCAACATCGCAGCCCTGACCTCTTCGCTATGGCGCCGCCAAGCCTCGGCCTCATCCGGCAGGCCCAACTCCTCGGCGAGTCCGGCGAGCCGGTCGAGCTGCAGAATGAGGAACGCGGCCAGATCCGAGGTCTGCACGACCCGGTCGGCGTCGAAGGTGGTCGCGTTGTCCCAGCCGCTGTCGTTGCCGTGCTGGTAGTGCGGCAGGGCCTGGCCGGGGACACGACGTGCGGACAGCCAGAAGCGCGTCCACGCGGACAGCTTGCCGTAGACGTCCTTGAGCTCGGCTCCGCTCAGCTCGCGGGGCAGGTTCCCGCGCAGATGTCCGAGGGCCCAGCCGTGGATCGGCGGCTTGACGTAGTTGTAGAGGACCTCGGAGTGGGTCACCGAGTCCGGAAGGGCACCGCTTTCGTCCTGGTGGTCGAACGGGATCTGGAACTGGCTCCACGCCAGCTCCGGCGCCCCGGCTGCCAGCGCGACGGCGTTGAAGCAGTGGTCCCAGCTCCAGACCTTGTCCATCCAGTGCTTGGACATGAGCACACCGGGCCGGCTCAGGAACCCGGCCGGACGGACGGTCGCCGACCACAGGACATAGGCGGCCAGCTCCGCGGCCGGCGTGTCGGCGGTGCGCCAAGGGGCGATCGCGTCCACGAACTCTGCGAACCGCGTCGTCGCGGTCTCCACGACACCCTCGAACGCGGCACCGCCGCGGTAGCGCGGCCGGGCACTGTCGAACTCCTCGACGGCGATCTCCCAGGCCCGGTCGGCGGGCAGCTGGAGACCCCGCTCCGCCGTTCCCAGGGCTTGGGCCCCGAGGACATCGGCGGGCTCCCCCAGCAACACGGTGATCCGATAGCGGCGGCCGGTCTGGTACAGGGTGTAGATGTAGGACCCGTCGACCGGATCACGGTAGAAGTAGGGTCCGCTGAACGGGGTGAGCTTCGGATCGGCGGCGGTCAGACGCAGACCCAGGCCGGTGCCGTCGCCTTTCACCCGCACCGTGTCGTCGCTCTCGTAGGCGAGCTCGACCACCGAACCCTGCCATGTCCAGGCGAGCCTGGCCGGCGTGGCGACCACGGTCGCCTCGACCCGGACGCCGGACGGATCGGTCGGAGTGAACCGCAGGACCGGATGCAGTCCGTTCTGGTGGGAGACCAGGTGCAGATCGTCGGCGTAGGTCGCCTCGGCGATCACCGGCGAGATGCCGAACCAGGATCCGTGGTGGCTGAAGGGAATGTCGCGGACGTCGAACTGCGGAAGGGCACCGGCGATGGTCATAGTGGTCTTTCTGTGAACAGGATGCGGGCGGCTCGGCGGCGGGCCGGTGCGGGCTAGTCCTTGACCGCACCGGCGGTCACGCCGGCGGCGACGTAGCGCTGGGCGACGACGAGCAGGACGGTGGCCGGGACCGAGGCGACGACCGCGGTGGCCATGATGGCGTTCCACTGCTGGTTGTTGTTGCCGATGTAGTGGTAGATGCCCAGGGTGATCGGCTGGGCCCCGCCGGAGCTGTCGAGGGTGTTGGCGAACATGAAGTCCGACCAGGCCCACAGGAAGGCGAACAGCGACACGGTGACGACGGCGTTGCGGCTCACCGGCATGACGACGGACCAGAACGTGCGCAGCTGTCCGGCGCCGTCGGTCTTGGCGGCCTGGAGCAGCTCCCCCGGGATCCCGGACATGAAAGCCGCGAACACCAGCGTGCCGAACGGGACCGCGATGGTGGAGTCGGCCACGATCAGCCCCGGCACGCTGCCGAGCATCCCCAGGTTCAGGTAGACGGCGTAGAAGCCCATCGCCATGATGATGCCGGGGATCATCTGCGCGATCAGCAGCGCGAAGCTGAGCACCCCGCCGCCGCGCGGCCGCAGCTTGGCCAGGGAGTATCCGGCCGGCGCCGCGACCGCCACGGTCAGCGCCACCGTGCCCAGCCCGATGAACAGGCTCGTGCCCAGATACGGCATCTGCTGATGCAGCACGGCGCGGTATCCGTCGAGGGTCCCGTGGACCGGGAACCAGTTCGGCGGGGTCTTGCGCATGTCCCGGTCGCGGGTCAGGGACTCGTTCACCATCCAGTAGACGGGGAACAGCATCAGCGCGGTCAGCACCAGACCCACCGCCGTCTTCCACCACGTGGTGCGGGGACGTCGAAGAGCGGTCATCACGCCTCCCGCTGCTTGCGCTGAGCACGGATGTAGACCAGGCCGAAGGCCAGTGCCATCACGACCAGCAGGTTGCCGACGGCCGCCCCCGGTCCGAACTCCGGGAGCAGGTTGCCGAACCCCAGCTGGTAGGACCACGTCGCGAAGGTCGCCGAGGAGCCGGCCGGGCCGCCCTTCGTCATGATCCAGATGATGTCGAAGACCTTCAGCGTGTAGACCAGCCCCAGCAGCAGCGTGATCGCCGCGACCGGACGCAGCAGCGGGAACGTGACCTTCCAGAACCGCTGCCACCCGCCGGCGCCGTCCAGCTCCGCGGCCTCGTACAGCTGCGGCGAGACCGCCTGCATCCCGCTGTAGAGCATGACCAGGTTGAACGGGATGCCGATCCAGACGTTCGCGATGATCACCGAGGCCAGCGACCACTTCGGGGACGTCAGCCAGTCGATCGGGGCGATCCCCAGCCCGTGCAGCACCTGGTTGACGATCCCGGAGTCGCTGTTGAGCATCCACGACCAGGTCGAGGCCGACACGATCAGCGGCAGCAGCCACGGCACCAGGAACAGCGCGCGCAGCGTCGCGGACAGCCGGAAGTGCCGGATGAAGAACACCGCCAGGCCCATGCCGATCCAGAACTGGAACAGGATCGACACGCCGGTGAACACCAGCGTGTGGACCAGCGCGGGGCCGAAGGCCGGGTCGCTCAGGATCTTGCGATAGTTGTCGAAGCCGGTGAACGGCGCGCCGCCGTGGACGAACGAGCGCACCGTGTAGCGGTGCAGGCTGAGCTCGATGTTGCGGTACATCGGGTAGGCGTAGAAGGCCACCAGGTAGATGGCGACCGGGGCGAGGAACGCCCAGCCCGCCCACTGCGTGGAGCGGGGGCGGGGACCGGGCGCCGTCATCCTCACTTGGTCGCCGCGGCGGCGGCGTTCTGCGCGGTCGTCATCGCGGACTGCGGCGAGGCCGAACCGCTCAGTGCCGCCTGCACCGCGGTCCACATCGGCTGCGAGATCTTCGGGTACTTCGTCCCCAGGTCGTCGCTGGTGCGGCCCTTGGCGGCGGCGACCGCGGCCACCCACGGCGCCAGGCCGGGATCGGCGGCGACCTGCTTGGCCTGCACGGCCGGGGTGGCCGCGACGTAGGACAGCGTGGTGTCGGTGGCCAGCGCGTTGTCGGCGCTGGTCAGGCAGGCCACCAGCTTCTGCGAGGCGGCGTAACGGCCGGTCTTGTCCTGCACCGGGATCGTGACGAACTCACCGCCCGTCGGCGCGGCCGCGGTGCCGCCGTTCATCGCCGGGATCGGGATGATCCCGTAGTCGAACCCTGCCTTCTTGGCGTTGGCCAGCTGCCACGTGCCGTTCTCGCTGAACGCGTACTGTCCGGTGGCGAACTCCTGCCAGCTGGTGGTCTGGGTGTTGTTGATGACCGAGTTCGGCGCGTAGCCCTTCTTCAGCCAGTCCGTCCACAGCGACAGCGCCGCCACCCCCTGCGAGGAGTCGAGCTTCTTCAGGTCGGCACCGGACCCCCAGAACCACGGCAGGAACTGGAAACTCCCCTCCTCGGTGCCGATCGCCGAGAACGTGATGCCCTTCTTGCCGGCCGCGGTGACCTTCGCCAGCGCGGCGGTCAGCGAGGACCAGTCCTTGACCGAGGCGATGTCCACACCGGCCGCCGCCAGCACGGACTTGTTGTAGTACAACGCCAGGGTGTTCGCGCCGATCGGCACGCCGTAGGTCTTCCCGGCCAGCTGTCCGGCCGCCAGCAGGTTCGGCGCGATCCCCGTGGTGTCCAGATGCGTCGTCCCGGTGTCGGTGACCACTCCGGCGTCGGCCAGCGTGGAGACCACGGGGTTGTCGACGATCAGCACGTCCGGGGAGTTGCCCTGCTGCGCGGCCAGCAGCACCTTGGTGGTCAGGTCCGTGGTGTCGAATCCGGTGCGCTTGACGGTCACCCCGGCCTGGCTGCCGCACTTGGTCAACAACTGCGACCAGGCCGAACCGCTGTCGAACTGCGGGTAGGGGTCCCAGACGGTGAAGGTTCCGCCGCCGGCCCCGGACCCGCCGGACCCGGCGGCGCCCGTCGAACTGTCGGCGCCTGTGGAACTCTTCGACGCCGAGCAGGCGGCGGCTGTGCCGGTGACCGCCAAGGCCAGCCCGACCGCGGCGACGCGCCGGGTTATGGACTGTGCTTTCATAGTCGTTCCCTTTCGATCCGCCGCCATCAGGCGGCTGATGGACTCCGCATTGCCGTGCGGAGGATGGGATGTCCAGGTGGCGCGAGCACCGGAGGACGTCCTGTGTCAGCTCTCTGACACAGGGGCGGGTCCGGTGCTCGCGCGCAGGGAGACCGGTGGTGCGAGCAGGACGTGCCGGGGCGGCGCGTCGGGGGTGGCGAGCAGTTCGAGCAGCAGTTCCACCGCGACCCGGCCCATTTCCGCGGCTGAGACGTCGGCGGCGGTCAGCTGCGGCGTCACCGCTGTGGCCCAGCGGCTCAGCGCGATGCCCGCGACGGAGAAGTCCAGCGGGACCTTGCGGCCGTGGACCGCCAGGCCCCGGTACAGGCCGCCGAGCGCGGCTTCGTTCACCGTCACCAGCGCGGTGGTGTCCGGATCGGCGGCCAGGATCCGGCCGACCGTGTCCTCCCCCGAAGCAGCGTCGTCGCCGCACAGGTAGGCCGCACCGGCGACACCCTGTTCCTCGCAGGCGTTCTCGAAACCGGTGAGACTACGATGCGCGGACTCGTACCCGGCGCGGAACAACCGTTCGGAGCGGTTGACGAAGGCGATCCGCCGGTGGCCAAGATGCACCAGGTGCTGCACGCACGAGCCGACCAGGGCCGTGTAGTCCATGTCGACCCACCGGGTGTGGTCGGGCTGGCCGGTGCGGCCGATCGTGACGAACGGGAACCCGGCCTCGGACAGGTAGTCGACCCGCGTGTCCTCCAGGCGGATCTCCATCAGGACGGCCCCGTCCACCCGCCGCTCGGCGACCAGCCGGCGAAGTCCTTTGTCGCCGTCGCCGATGGACGCGGCCATCAGCACGTCGTAGCCGAACCCGGCCGCGGCCTCGACCAGCGAGCCGATGAAGTCCAGCTGCATGTCGGTGTAGTGACTGCTGGCCGGCGGGAACACCAGGCCCAGGGTGTGGGTCTGGCCCGAGGACAGCGCCCGCGCGGTGGCACTGGGCTGATAGCCGAGCTCGTCGATCACCGCCTGGATCCGCGCCCGGGTCTCGGGCGAGATCGAACGCTTCCCGGACAGCGCGTACGACACCGTGCTGCGGGAGACTCCCGCACGCCGAGCGATCTCACCGATGTTCACGCGACTCTCCGATGCGACGAGCGACGAGGGGCGGGGGCGATATTCGAACCGGTTCGACCGGTGAATGGAAGCGAGGGTAGGCGCGTCCGCTGGCGAGTGTCAACCATGTAACCAGCAGCCACAGTCGCCCAGCTGGCGGCTCGGCCGGCTGGGGGCGTTGACAGCCGCGAAGCAGCACCCTAGGTTCTGACGAACCGGTTCGACACGGCGATCCCCGGGACAGATCAGCCGCGGGCTACTCGTGGGTCAGTGACGGCTTCGACCGATCGAAGCCGAACAGCGCCACCATCACCTGTTCCAGACGGATGTCCTCGCGCGCCGGCTCGTCGCGCGGCGCGGGCGTGTCCTGGCTTGCCGGGAACGCGTTGCACCGGCGCGCGGCCTCGGCTGCCGCGCCAGACCTCGCGGCGCGATTCGTGGTGGGTGGCCCCATGGCCGACGTTCGTCCTGCTCTGCATGCCGGATCCGCCGCGACGCCGCGACGCCGCTCTACGTGCTCTGGCAACGCCCCATGGGGTTCTCCAAGGGCACGCTGACCGTCATCTTCGCCTCCTATATCGTCGGGCTGCTGGCCTCACTGCTGGTCAGCGGCGTCGCCTCGGACGTCGTCCCTGGCGCTCTGGTCGAGCATCCGGCGCCGCGGCGACCGCGGTCTTCGCCTCGTGTTCGGAGACCGACCGGTACAGGTTGCCGATCGGGGAGCCCCCTAACCCGAGACCGGTCAGGGCGACCGGCGTGTTCGCGGTCTTCCGCCGGTTCATCGGCCCAGCCATCCGCCGTCGACCGGCAGGATCGTGCCGTGCAGGTAGGCGGCGGCGTCCGAGGCGAGGAAGACGGTCGCGCCGGCCAGGTCGTCGGCGGTCCCCCAGCGGCCCGCCGGGATGCGCGCCAGGATCGCCGCGCTGCGCTCCGGGTCGTCCTGCAGGGCCCGGGTGTTGTCGGTGGCGATGTAGCCGGGGGCGATGGCGTTGACGTTGACACCGTGCGGGGCCCACTCGTTCGCCAGCGCCTTGGTCAGGCCGGCGATGCCGTGCTTGGCCGCGGTGTATCCGGGCACGGTGATGCCGCCCTGGAAGCTGAGCAGGGAGGCGGTGAAGACGATCCTGCCTCGGCCGCGCTCGACCATCTTCTCCCCCACGGCGCGGGCGAGCGCGAACTGCGCCGAGAGGTTGACCTGCAGGACCAGGTCCCAGTCGGCGTCGGAATGCTCAGTGGCGGGGGCGCGGCGGATGGTGCCGGCGTTGTTGACCAGGATGTCGACCGGCCGTTCGCGTCCGGCCAGGTCCGCGGCGAGCGCCGCGACGGCGGTGGCGTCGGAGAAGTCAGCCCGGATCGCCTCGAAGGCGCGTCCGGCGGCGGTCACGTCCTTCTCGACGTCGCTGCCGGAGGCCTCCAGGTTCGCGCTCACGCCGATGATGTCGGCGCCGGCCTCGGCCAGCGCGCGGGCCATGGCCCGGCCGATTCCGCGGCGGGCCCCGGTGACCACGGCCAGGCGGCCGGTCAGGTCGAATCGGTTCGAGCTCATGCGGCACCGTCCGAAGCGGACTCGGCGCAGTCCACGAGCACCTTCACGTCGCCGCCGGCCTCCAGAGACTGGAACGCGCCCAAGGCGTCGGCGAGCGGCACGATCTTGCTGATCAGCTGTTCGGCCGGGACTGTGCCCTCGGCAACCAGCCGCACAGCGGTCTCGAAGTCCTCCCGGTCGTACAAGCGGGCGCCGATCAGCGTCAGCTCGCGCCAGAAGAAGCGGTGCAGGTTCACCGGCCGAGGCCGGGAATGGATCGCCACCAGGCACAACCGCCCTCGCACCGCCAGCACGTCCACCGCGGTCTGCACGCCGGCCTCGGCACCGGAGACCTCGAACGCGATGTCCGCGCCGGCCTCGCCGGTCCAGTCGCGTACGCACTCGGGCACGTCGTCGGCACCGGGATCCCACGTGTTCAGGCCCAGCTGTTCGGCCAGCCGCCGACGATGGGCGTTCGGCTCCACCACCCGCACCTTGCCGCCCGCGGCCCGGGCGACCAGGGCGATCAGGACGCCGACCGGTCCGGCGCCGACCACGACCACCCGGTCGCCGTCCCGCACCCTGGCGCGGCCGACATCGTGCACGGCCACCGCCGTCGGTTCCACCAGCGCCGCCCGGTCCAGCGGCAGCGTCTCCGGCAGCCGGACGAGCGTCGAGGCGGGCACGGTCCACCGCTGCTGCATCGCGCCGGGCGAGTCGATGCCGATGAAATCAAGGTTCTGGCAGACATGGCTGTTGCCGCGGCGACAGGCCGGGCAGGTTCCGTCCCAGCGCAGCGGCATCACCGTCACCGGGTCGCCGGGGGCCGGGCCCTCGACGCCGGGCCCGACGCGCAGCACGCGGCCGGACATCTCGTGTCCGAGCACGGCCGGCGCCTTGACCCGCGCGTCCATGTCGCCGTGGAAGATGTGCAGGTCGGTGCCGCAGATCCCGACGTAGGCCGGGGCCAGTTCCACCTGCCCGGGTCCGGGGTCCGCGGTCTCGGCCGGGCCGGTCGTCAGGGTGCGGGCGGCGGTGTACCGCACGGCCAGCGGGGTCGTCATCGTGTCAGCTTCCTTCTCAGGTCGGGTTCGGGGCATCGGCGAGGTGCCAGATCTCCAGCAGGTCCGACCAGCGGCCGCCGGTCGGCGACTCCGGCCGCGGCACCTGGCAGGGGTCCGTGAAGGTCCACCACCGCCGGGTCTCGGGGTCGGCCTTGATGGTCTCGAGATCGGCGGCGAAGTCCTCGCCGTGGTACTCGTAGTAGGCGAAGAGCGTGTCTTCGTGGAGGAAGATGCTGTAGTTGCGGATGTGCGCCGCTCGGAGTGCGGCTTCGACACCCGGCCAGACTTCGCGGTGCAGTGCGAGGTATTCCTCGCGCAGCTCGGGTACCAGCCGGGCGATTTGGGCTATGCGCTGCATTTCAGACCTTTGATATTGGGCGGTTGTCGCGTCATCACCGGCCAGTCGCTGCCGTACAGGCAGCGCTCGGCCCCGAACAGCTCCAGGGCTTCGCGCAGCAGCCGGACCACCTCGGCTCGCGGTGTGCTCACGGGGAGCTCGGTGGCCAGGCCGGAGAGCTTGACCACGACGTTGCCGCGCCCGGCCAGCCGCCGCAGCGCCCGCTGCCGAGGACGGTGCCCGGCCGGATCCTCGAGCCGGACGTGCGCGACTGCCCCGACCAGCCACGGATGCCGGCGCGCGGTGTCGCGGACCCACTCGATCTCAGCCGCGGCGTGCTCGTCGGCACGGCCGGCCTCGACGGAGATCACCGAGGTGTCGGCGGGGCGGAACAGGGCGAAGTCGTCGGGCGTGAAGGGGGCATCCAGTGCCGGGACGTCCCTGAGCCACGGATAGCTGATGCCCCCGCGCGGGTCCCAGAAGTGGACGTGGGAGTCCAGCACCGCGGATTCCCGGCGCTGGTCGTTCATTCCGAGCCCTCGGCCGGCTCGGCGTCGAACGGCGTGCGATACGACGGCTGCCGGGTCCGCAGCTCCAAGCTCAGCGTCAGCCGCACCCGCGTGGACCGGGGCAGCTCGACCGTGAGCCACGCGCCGCCGGCCTGGGCCGACTCGGTGGTCTCGGCCGGTTTCCGGTGTCCGTAGTCGTAGAGGTCGCCGATCCATGAGGGATCCTCGCAGGCCGTGTACACGACAGTGCCGATCGTGTGCTCCGCGAAGGCGCCGGCCTGCACGATCACCGTGCGCGCGTGCTCCGGATCGAGGTTCACCAGCTCCACGACGGTCGCCTGGGGATCGATGCTGGATACCAGCGCCGCGACCGAGGGCGGCAGCCCGGGACGTCGAGCCCGGCCGTCGTAGTAGCGCACACGTGCCTGCTGCAGACCGCCGTTGTACAACACCTGCGGCCCACCCCATGTGAGCTGGACGAGCGCCTCGGTGGCCACCGGGTTCGACTGCTGCCACAGGTGGATGTCGGCCTCGGGCACGTCCAGGCCGCGGTAGCGCTCCATGCGGGTCAGGCGGTGGCGCACCTGGGCTTGCGCGGCGGCCAGGATGCGCTCGGGATAGTCCTGGTCGTCGCCGGCCAGGAAGGCGAACCAGGACTCTTCGTGCCCTGACTCCTCCTTGCTGCGGAAGGGGCGGATGACACTCCAGTCGATACCCGAGGCGGCGCGCAGCCGCTCGATGCGCTCGCGGTCGGTGGCAGAGGCGGTGTGGTGCCACAACGCGGCGGGCACGACCAGGGGCATCGGGTTGTAGTCGAACCAACCGTCGTCGCCGTACCGGTACGGGACGTGCAAGGTGTCGGTGGCGACGTCGTCGAGCAGCTGGATGGTCCACTTGGACTGCAAGCTGGAGTCGGCGTCCTTGAACGCCATCGTCTTGCCCTGCGCGATGACCCCGTCCAGCGTGGCGGCCACCATGTCCAGGAAGGAGTCGTCGCCGGTGACCGTGGCCGCGGCGAGGGCGGCGACCGCGGCGGCGGGCCCGACACTGTGCCAGCCGTGCGGCCAGTTCCAGCCGTAGTGGCCGCCGTACCAGCGTCCTTCCAGCAGGCCGCCGACGGTTCCGTCCGGGGCGACGTTGTCGGGAATGACACCGCCGTTGGCGACGGCCCGTTCCCGCCACGCGCCGACGTACTCCACAATCCAGTCCCGATAGCGCTCCTCACCGGTGAGAATCAGGGCATTGAGGACCAGTCCCGTGGCCGCCAGGTTCACCGCGGTGTCGCCGACGCCCATGCGCAGCCGCAACTGTTCGCCCAACCGCGGGTCCTTGTCCAGCGGCGGGGTCTCGGTGCCCGCGGGCAGGATCCAGTTCAGGGGGAAGCCGTACATGTCGGCTTCCTTGGGCAGCCACGGATAGCTGTCGCCGTCGAACAGACCTTCCCGCTTCGGGTCGCTGCCGTTGTGGGGACGGGTGATGATGCGGTGCTCGGCGTCGTAGTTGCCGTGCGCGGGATCGGTGTAGAGCTCTGCGAAACGTACCGCGCGCTCCCGCCAGCGGGCGGGGGCGGCCATGCACAGGAAGTAGAACAGCAGCAGGCTCTCGCCCTGGTGGAACCAGTCGTATCCGCGCTCGTACTCGTCCTTGAGCATGCCGAGCTCTGTGAGCTGACGCGTCACGCCCTCCCAGTGCCGCTCCGAGGCGGCCAGCAGGTCGTCGGCGCCGCCGAGCAGATACAGCTGCGGCCAGTTGAAGAAGACCTCGTAGAAGTCGTCGCCGCCGTCGCGGGTGGACAGCGTCCCGTTGTAGTCGAGCTCGCCGCCGGGCCCGGTGAAGTCCTCGGCGAAGCGCCGCCATGACCGGTCCAGCAGGTCGAACAGCTCACGCTGCGCCAGTGCCCAGCCGGGCGGTTCGAGCACGGGCACCGAGGCCGTGATGACGCGATGCATAGGGGCTTTCTCCGTTTCGGGCGTTCAGCTCTTGGTGGCGCCGGCGAGCATGCCGGTCACCAGGAAGCGCTGGGAGAACAGGAAGACGATGAGGACCGGGGTGATCGCCAGCAGGGTCGCCAGCGCGAGTTCCGGGCGCTGCACGGCCAGGTCCCCGACGGTCGGGTTGAACTGGGGCACGTCGTCGAGCAGCGTGCCCAGCCCCACCTGGACCGGCAGCTGACTGCTCTGCGGCAGCATGACGTAGGGCAGGAAGTAGTTGGTCCAGTTGGCCACGAAGCTGAAGAACCCGACCAGCGCCACGATCGGGGCGGCCAGCGGCAGCGCGACCCGCCGGAAGACGCCGAACTCGCTGCAGCCGTCCAGCCGAGCCGCCTCCAGCAGTTCCCGGGGAAGCGCGGTGCTGAAGTAGATGTAGGCCAGATACACGCCGAACGGGTAGAACGCGTACGGCAGGATGATCGACCACATCGACCCGATCAGGTGCACGGCGTTGACTTCCAGGAACAGCGGCACGACCAGCGTCGCGTTCGGCATGAGCATCACCACGAGCGTGGCGATGAGCAGCATGCGACGGCCGCGGAACTCGGTCATCGCCAGCGCGTAGCCGGCGGGGATCGCCACGGCCAGAGTGATCACGAGCGCCAGGAACGAGTAGAGCGCGGAGTTGCGCAGCCACTGGAACATCGCGTCGCCCTGGTAGGAGGTCAGCGCGTCCCAGTTGGCCCGCAGCGCGTGCCAGGACCCGAAGGACAGCGGGTCGCCGTGCACGAGCTGGTCGTCGGTCTTGGTCGCGGCGAGCACCAGCCAGAGCACCGGCAGCACGAAGAAGACCACGAACAGGCCGAGGACCAGAGCCGGCAATGGATTGCGCGACCTGCGCGGGGCGGCACCGCGCAACCGTCCCGAGCCCGCGGCCGGCAGTACAGCCGTCCGGGTGCGGAAGGACGATACGCCAGGATGTCCCTCAGTCGGCATCGAAGAACCCCGATCTGGCGACGAACAGCGCGGCGACGACCAGGCCGACGAGCAGAAGCTCGACCGAGATGGCCGCGGCGGTGTTCACGTCGTTGTTCTGGAAGGCGAAGTCGTAGGAGAGCTGGTTCAGCGAGTAGTCGCGGCCCGCGACGCCGACGCTGGCCTGCGCGAGCAGCTGCGGCTCGACGAACAGCTGGGTGCCCCCGGCGAAGGCCAGGATCACCATGTAGACGATCCACTTGCGCACCATGGGGATCTGGATCCGCCGCGCGGTCTGCCAGGCGCTCGCGCCGTCGATGCGCGCCGCTTCGATGACCTCGTGCGGGATGTTGTTCAGCGCCCCGTGCATCACCACGATCCACCCGCCGGCTCCGGTCCAGAACGCGATCAGGGTGAACAGGAGCGGCAAGTGCCCGGGGGCGACGACCTGGCCGAAGGTGTCGAACCCCATTTCCCGGAGCAGGAAGCTCACCGGGCTCACCGACGGATCGAGCACGAACAGCCACACCATCACGCCCGCGGCGCCGGCCAGCGCGCCGGGGATGTAGTACAGGAACCTCAGGGCTTTGCTCACGCCGCGCGCGGACAGCCGGTGCAGCAACAACGACAGGCCCACGACGAGCACCACCAGGGCCGCCAGCCAGAACACCAGATACAGCGCGACGTGCTCGACGGCCGGGACGAAGCGGAAGTCCGACGCGGCCCGGGAGAAGTTCGACAGGCCGGTGAAGCGGGCGTTCCCGTCGGTGAAGGCGAAGTAGACCGCATAGCAGGTGGGCACGACGCCGAACGCGATCAGCAGCACCACGTAGGCGGCGACGAAGCCGTGGCCGGCCCGGCCGGGCCACAGCGCGCGCAGGGTGCCGCGCCGCGCTGTGGTCCGGCCGGTGGTCGCGGAGGACGTGCTCACTTCGACGCCACCTGGTATCCGTCGGCCTTGGCGTAGTTCACGATGGAGTCGTGCCAGGCCGGCAGCAGGGAGCTGATGGTCTTGCCCGCGGTGACACCCGGGGTGACGGTGGCCGCCCAGACCGCCTCCTGGCTGAACTGGCCGTAGCCCCAGCCCGGCCACACCTGGCCGGCCGCGGCCGTCAGCGGTGCGGTGATGTCGTCGGCGTAGTAGCCGGACGCGGCCTGGGCCGCCAGCCAGGTCTTGGCCGCCGGCGCGTACGCCGGGTAGCCCGGGGCGAGCTTGCCCTGGTAGTCGTCCGCGGTGGTGGCCCAGGTCAGGAAGTCGGTCGCGGCCTTGAGGTTCTTGCTGTGCGCCGACACCAGCCAGGTACCGCCGCCCACGTTGCCCACCGAGGGGCTGGCGTCGCCGGCCCACTGCGGCATCGGCGCCACACCGAGTTGGCCGGCCGGGGTCTTGAAGGTGCCCTGGAACAGTGCGCCGCCGTACCACGACGGGCCGGGCATCATCAGGATCTTGTCGGCCTCGTTCTTGTCGAAGTCGGAGCTGAACACGCTGGAGGTCGACATGGTCTTGTTCTGGATGAGGGTGTCCAGCAGGGACGCCATCTTGGCGCAGTTCGCGCTGGTGGTGTCGACGATGACGGCCTTGGGTCCGGTGATCTGTATCTGATTTGCGCCGCACTTGCCCGCCCACATGTAGACCTCGGGCGTGAAGGTGTCGCCGGCGGCGCCGACCAGGTAGCCGGGGTGCTCGGCGGCGACCTTCTGGCCGAGTGCCTGGTACTGCTCCCAGGTGGTGGGGACCTGGTAGCCCCACTGCTTCATGAGCTTGTCGTTGTACCAGAGGACGGTCTGCGACAGGTCGTTGCGCAGGCAGTAGAGGGTGCCGTCCACGGTGCACGGGGCGTTGGCGTTGGTGGCCCAGCCGTCCAGCGTGGCCCGCGGTATCAGACCCTTGTCCAGCGGGGCCGCGAACCCGGCCCGCACCGCCCAGGTGACCTCGTTGTTCTCCGCGCTGAAGACGACGTCGGGCCAGCCGGAGCCGGTCCGGTTGAACAGGGAGACCTTGGTCTGCAGGTAGTTGGAGCCGTTGGCGTCCCCGTCGTAGGTGACGATGTCCATCTTCACCTCGGGATGGTCCTTCTGGTACAGCTGCGCGGCGGCCAGCCGGGTGGAGTCGACCCACACCGTCAGGGTTCCGCCGGTCTGCGCGGCGGGCTTCAAGCTGCCGCCGGTACCGGCCGTGCCGGCCTTGCCGGTAATCGTGCCGCAGGCGGCGGCACCGAGGGCGAACAGGGCTGCGACCGCCAGCAGCCCGGTGCGTCCGCGAGCGCGGGCCGCCCCTGGTGCGCCGACGGCATGACATTTCACGTTCATGAACGACTCCACTGCGCTGGGGCACCGCCGAGCTTCGGCTGGGCGGACCGGATGGGGAATATGTGTCGTACTCATCTGGTCGCGGTGGCCCGCGGGAAGCCCTCGCACCGATATTGCCGATCGGTTACCGGTAACACACCTGCCCGGTTCCCTGTGGCACACATAACAGCTGCGCATGGGCCTTTGCGTCAAGGGGTCGGCGCACATCTCCGCAAGATCTTTTGGCGCGTCGGCTATCTGGATCTCGATTATGCCCGCATTCATCCGGACATGGGCGTGCGAATCGCGCCGATGAGTAGGACCTATCTAGCTCCTGATGATGCCCACATGTATGCTCCTTGGCACCACGACGAAGGAGAGACACCGTGGACGGCACACCCGTCCTGGCCGAGGACGGTGCGTCCACAGCGAACCGGGACGAAGCACGCACCGACACCTACCGTCCAGGCTACGAACTGATCGCAGAGCGGATCCTGCAGCTGACCGCCGAATCGCAGCTGCGGCCGGGCGACCGGATGCCGACCGAGAACGAGCTGGCCGCGCGGCTGGGCGCCAGCCGCACCGTGATCCGCGAGGCCATCAAGATCCTCTCGGCCATCGGCCGGGTCCGCGCGCAGAAGGGCCGCGGCCTGTACGTCGCCGACGACGAGGGCCTGCTGGGCTCCTCCCGATGGGGCGGCTTCTTCCTGCCGGCGGATCTGGACCACGTCTACATGCTCTTCGAGTTCCGGCGGGTCCAGGAGACGGCCGCCAGCAGCCTGGCCGCGACCCGGGCCACGCCGGCCGAACTGCGCGCCATCGAGTCGGCGGCGCGGCTGTGCGAGCAGGGCCACCTGACCGGCCAGAGCGCGATGTTCGATCGCGGGGACGACGACTTCCATCTCGGCATCGCCACCGCCTCGCACAACCCCTTCCTGCTCACCGCGGTCCGCGAGGCCCGCCGCCTGCAACGCCAGTCCAGCACCATCGGTCTGCACGGCGCGATCGGCAGCCACGCCGCCGAGGCCATCACCGAGCACGCCGCGATCTACGAGGCGATCCGGGACGGGGACCCGGCCGCCGCAGCCGCCGCAGCCGGAGTCCACTTGGACAAGACGCTCGAGGATTATCGGCGGGAGATACAGCGGCGCTTGTTCGGTTGAGGAGTCGACCTTCGATGACGCCGTGCTGGATCCGAAGTGGTCACTTCGGATCCAGCACGGCACTCACTTCGCCCTACACCTGCCTCACGCCACCGCCACGGGCTCGTTGCCGATCGCCACGGGGGCCTTCACCTTCACCCTCAGCGCGTCCAGGGCCAGCGGGCCGGGCCCGACGATCGCGACCATGAGGAACGCCCACGAGTACAGCGCGGCGGGTTCGCCGCCGTTCTGCATGGGCAGCAAGGCCTTCTCCTGGTGCACGGAGAAGTAGGCGTAGGCCATGGTCCCCGAGAGCATCACCGCCGACGCCCGGGTACCGAGTCCGATCATGACGAGCACCCCGAATCCGAGCTGCAGAGCCGCGGCCACCCCGCCGGGCCACACCAAGGGGGAGACCGTGTGGCCGGAGACGGGGAAGGCGAACAATGTGGAGGCGCCGTGGCAGGCGATGAGAAAGCCGACCACTATGCGGAACAGTGATGCGCCGTACTCGGGCGCTAACTTGAGGGTGGACATCTGGTTCTCCGCTTCCGTGTCCGTCCGCCGGCCGGCGCCGGCGGACCCTGGTGGTGTCCCCCGATTCGGCCGGATGCGGCCGACTGTCGCAGAACGCTGAAATAAGAGCTCTGGTTCAATGTTTCGAGAGGGAATTCTGGGACGCGGGTGAAAGGGCTGATCGCCGGCCGGTCGGCCGCACCGCCTCACGAGCACGCGGCTCCGTTGACGGCGAAGTCGGTCGGAGAACTGTCGTTCGCGGCGAACGTCCCCTGGAACCCGAACGACGTGTTCGCCCCAGGAGCGATCGAGCTGTTGTAGGCGACGTTGGCAGCGCTGACGTTCGCGCCGCTCTGCGTGGTGCCGGCGCTCCAGGCGTTGGTGATCTTCTGGTCGCCGGGGAAGGTCCAGGTCACGGTCCAGCCGTTGATCGCCGTCGTCCCCGTGTTGTCGATGGTGACGTTGGCGGTGAACCCTCCGGGCCATTCGTTCGTCCTGGTGTAGTCGACGTGGCAGGTCCCGCCTGTGGTCCCGCCTCCGGTCACGGTCCAGGTGAACGCGGCCGAGCCGCTCGCGCCGGTGCCGTCGGTCGCGGTGACCGTCACCGGGTAGGTCCCCGCGGCGCTCGGCGTTCCGCTGATCAGGCCGGACGAGGAGATCGACAGTCCGGTGGGAAGCCCGGCGGCCGTGTAGGCCAGCGTCTGGCCGGCCGCCGAGTCGGTGCCCTGGATCTGCAGGGCGGTGACCGCTGTGCCGACGGTCCCGGTCTGAGAGCCCGGGTTGGCCACCGTGACGGTGTCGCCGCTCACCGTGCCACCGGGGATCACGTACGTCACCAGCGAACGCCCCGGGACGGTCGCGCTGAAGGCGCCGCCGGCGACCGTCGTCGTGCCCTGAGCCGCGACCGTGTTCGAGCTGTTGGTCAGGTACGGGGTCACCGTGGCGCCGTTCGCCACGCCGGTGTTCGCCAGCGAGTAGGTGATCGGGTCGGCGCCGCCGCCGGTGTTCAGGGCCACGACTGTCAGCGAACCGTCAGGGTTCTTGAACGCGCTAAGCTGCACCGCGCTGGTGGAACTGCTCGCGCCGATGCGGACGGCACCGGGGTGGATGTAGCGGCTGAAGTTGGCGAAGGCCCACAGCCGGCCGGTGGGGATCACCGAGCTGCCGTTGATCTCCAGCAGGCCTTCGTTGTCGCCGTTCTCCGACGGGGTGGTGCTGCCCCACCAGTAGAGGTACGCACTGAGGTTCGCACCGGTCAGACCCTGCTGGATGTTCTGGGCCCAGGTCATGCCGGAGGCGTCGGAGCCGTCGTCCCAGGCGGAGCTGAAGCCCTCGAACGTGGACCACTCCGTTTCCCAAGCTGGCTTGTTCCAGCCGGGCAGCGACGAGGTCGGCGCACCGCTGTAGCCGTGACCGGTGGCCACCGCGGTGTCGGCCAGCGCGGTCGGGTCCGCCTCGATCGCGGCGGCGTACTGGCCGGCCTTCGGCCAGCCGGTCGCGGCGCAGCAGGAGACCTGGGTGGACAGGCCGGAGTTCTTCACCGTCGGTCCGAGCACGTCGAGCACGCTGGCCATCTGCGCCGGGCTCATCGTCATGCTGTCGTAGTTGGCGCTGTAGTCCGGCTCGTTGGAGGGACCGAGGTAGGTCAGCGGCACACCGGCGGCGGCGTAGTCCCTGGCGTACTGCACCAGGTAGTTCGCGTACGCCTGGCGCCAGTCGCCGCTGGAGCAGGAGGCTCCCGCCGAACCGCAGACCTGGCCGCCGTTGTCCGCGGAGTTGTTGGTCTTCATGTAGCCGGGAGCACTCCAGGCGTCGGCGTAGACGTTCGTGACGCCGTAGCGGGCCTTGATCTGCTGGGCGAACCACAGCTGGCCCTGATCCTGGTTCGTCTGCGACATCGGCAGGTAGGACGGCGCCGCGTTCGGGCCGCCGGGGTTGTTCGGCTCGATCGTGGTGCCCTGGTCCGCGCCGATCTCGTTGCGCAGGATGGTCAGCCCGGCCCCGGTGGTCGGGCTGTACAGGTCGGCCAGGGCCTGCTGCTGGACCGAGGACGAGGCGTTCATGACCGTGCTCGCCTCGCCGAACGCCTCGGAGGCGCCGAATCCGGCCATGGTCTGGTAGGTCGTGGCTCCGTTGATCGTCGCGGTGTCCGCCGCGAACGCCGTGCCCGACGGGATCACGGCCGCCGCCACGCACGTGCCCACCACGCTCAGACTCGCGGCGAGCGACACGATCTTGCGTCGGCTGGTACGTCTGGTACGTCTTGCCAGGAAAAACATGCTGGTGCTCCTTCCACTGAGGGTTCGAGCCAAAATCTGTGCTCGAGCAAAAATCTGTGTTCGAGCCAAAGTCGGTGCTATCCGAGCGTCCATCGCTGGTTGCCGCCGCCGTTGCACGACCAGAGCTCGACCAGCGCGCCGTCGGCGGTGGAGGCTCCGGTCACGTCCAGACACAAGCCCGACTGGACGCCGGTGATGGTGCCGTTGGAGTTGAGGGTCCACTGCTGGTTGGTCTGGCCGTTGCAGGACCAGAGGATCGCCTTGGTGCCGTTGGCGGTGCCCTTGTCGTCGGCGTCCAGGCACAGGGTGCTGCCGCCGACGGTGAGTGTCAGCTCGTTCGAGGCGTTGTGCGTCCACGTCTGGTTGGGCTGGCCGTTGCAGCTGTAGATCTGTTGCTGGGTGCCCAAGGTGGTGGTCGAGTTCGGGTCGTCCAGGCACTTGCCCGCGCCCACCGCGTGCAGCGCACCGGTGCTGCCGGTGCTGGTTCCGCTGACGGTCCAGGTGAAGCCGGCGCTCCCCGCGGCGCCGGTGGTGTCCGCGGCACTCACGACGGTGGTGAAGGTGCCGCCGCCGGCCGGAGTACCGGAGATCAGGCCGGCGGAGGAGATCGACAGGCCCGGCGGCAGGCCGGTCGCGCTGTAGGTCAGGGTCTGTCCGGGCGCCGAGTCGGTGGCGTGGATCTGCAGAGCGTTGATCGCAGTGCCAGAGGCGGCACTCTGGTTGCCGGGGCTGGCGACGGTGACCGTGTTACCGCCGGTCGAACTGCCGTCCAGGCCCATGAAGTGGATGGCGTAGGCGGCCATCTGCGTACCCTGGATCGGCAGTTGGTGCCCGGCGCTGACGATGCTGTACGCCTCGACCTGTGTGACACCCGAGCCGTTGTTGTAGCGCGTCCGGTTCCAGTTGGCGACCGGGGTGTCGCTCGACGACGGGGTCTGACTCACCCCGAGCACGTTCGTCCACTGCTTGATCTCTTCGCCGAGGTTGTTGTAGTTCAGGGTGGTGTCGGCGGTGCCGTGCCACAGCTGCATCCTGGGCCGCGGGCCGTTGTAGCCGGGATCCGCGTTGCGTGCCAGGTCGCCCCACTGCTGCGGGGTCATGGAGACCTGGCCGCCGGCACAGGGTCCGTTCCAGCCGCGCACGGTGCCGGTGTAGAAGCAGTGGTAGGGCACGCCCATGAACGCCGCGCCCGCCTTGAACACGTCCGGGTAGTCGGCGAGCATGACGTTGGTCATCATCCCGCCCGACGATTCGCCGGTGACGTACACGGCGTTCGGGTTCCCGCCGTAGTGCTGCTCGGTGTACGTGATCATCGACATCAACCCGACCGGGTCGCTGCCACCGTTGCGGGTCAGCGCCTGGTCGGACGAGACGTCCCAGCAGCTGCCACTCGGGTCGGTCGAGGGGTAGATGACGACGAAGCCGTACTGGTCGGCCAGCTTGCCGAAGTCGGTGCTGGAGTACATGTAGGGCCCAGAGCCCTGACACCCGTGCAGAGCCAGCAGGATCGGCGGATCGGGTTTGACGTTGTCCGGCACGTACAGATACATCGCCAGGTTGCTCGGGTTGGTGCCGAAGTTCGTGATCTGTGTCAATGAGGCGGCAGCCGCCTGGGGCTCGGCCGGCAGGCTCACACCGACGGCGGCCGCGACAGCCACGAGCAGGCCTAGCACGCGGGGCTTCAAAGAGCTGTATCGCAGCATGGGACCTCTTAGTCCGTGGGCGAATGTTAGCGATAACCGCCAGTTAGCCCCGGTATCTGGTGACTCGTCAACGCCTGTCCCGGCCCCACGCGCCGGAGCTGGGTCGAATCGAT
Source organism: Catenulispora sp. GP43 (assembly GCF_041260665.1). Classification (NCBI taxonomy): domain Bacteria; kingdom Bacillati; phylum Actinomycetota; class Actinomycetes; order Catenulisporales; family Catenulisporaceae; genus Catenulispora; species Catenulispora sp. GP43. The sequence continues at coordinate 93,320 of NZ_JBGCCT010000017.1, forward strand.
TCGCGCCCCGGAAGTTTCACGGCCGGGTCGCTCAGTGCCCTGAGGCCTGACCGAGCGCGATCGCCGTCCATGACACCGGAGGAAGCTCGACGGTGAGCACGCCGCCGGAGACGTTCGCGCCCGGATTCGGACGCGGAACCACCCGCTGCTGCTCGGCGAGCGTGTTCTTCGCGTACACATCGGGGTCGGCGAGCGTGAGCGCCTCGACGACGCGCACCGGGCCGAGGCTGCGCACGTCGACCGTGACCCGCGCGGTCCGCGCCAGGTCGCGGTTGACGAGGAAGACCGCGGCCCGGTCCTCGTCCACTGTCGCCACGGCGTCGATGACAGAGGCCTCGCCGTGGCGCGCCGTGATGTACACAGGCGCCTCGATCACCGGCCTGATGACCTCGCCGGCGGCGAGCCGGCTGGTGATCGAGAACGGATGGAAGGTCGTCTGCCGCCACGCCGGGCCGCCCGGCTCGGTCATGATCGGCGCGATCACGTTGACCAGCTGCGCCAGTGACGCGGAGGCGACGCGGTCGCCGCGCTTGAGAAGCGTCATCAGCAGGTTGCCGACCACGACGGCGTCCGCCACCGTGTAGACGTCCTCGAGCTGCCGAGGGGCGTGGCGCCACTCGTGGCCGGCCTCCCCGGACTCCTGGTGTTCCTTGAGATACCAGACGTTCCACTCGTCGAAGGAGATGTCGATCTTCTTGGTGGAGCGCTTCTTGTGGCCCACATGGTCGGCGGTCGCGATGACGGCGTCGATGAAGAAGTCCATGTCGAGCGCCGAGGCCAGGAAGGAGCCGAGATCACCGTCGAGCTCCTGGTAGTACGCGTGGCAGGAGACATAGTCGACATGGTCGTAGCTGTGCTCCAGGACCGTGCGCTCCCAGTCGCCGAACGTCGGCATCCCCGATCCGGAGGAACCGCAGACGACGAGTTCCAAGTCCTTGTCAGCCATCTTCATCGCCGCGGCGGTACGGGCGGCGACCTTGCCGTAGTCCTCGGCGGTCATGAAACCGGTCTGCCACGGCCCGTCCATCTCGTTGCCGAGGCACCACATGCGCACGTTGTGCGGATCCGGGGTGCCGTTGGCGATGCGCAGATCCGACAACGCCGTGCCGGACGGATGGTTGGCGTACTCCAGAAGGTCCAAGGCAGGCAGGATCCCCCTTGTGGCGACGTTGACCGCCAGCATCAGCTCCGCGTCGGTGAGCTTGAGCCACTTGGCGAACTCGTCGAGCCCGACCTGGTTCGATTCCAGCGAGTGCCAGGCCGGGTCACGACGCACCGGCCGCTTCTCGCGCGGGCCGACCGAGTCCTCCCAGCGGAAGCCGGAGACGAAGTTGCCGCCGGGGTAGCGGATCGTCGTGCTGCCGAGTTCGCGGACGAGTTCGACGACGTCCATGCGGAACCCGTCGTCGTTCGCGCTCGGATGCCCCGGCTCGTAGATCCCGGTGTACACACATCGGCCGAGGTGCTCGACGAACGAGCCGAAAGTGCGTCGCCGGACCGGAGCGATCACCGCCTGCTTGTCGAGCACGACGTGCGCGCGGAGCACGGCCGGCCTCATCCCTTCACGGCGCCGGTGAGTCCGCCGACGATCCGCTTCTGGAATATCGAGAAGAAGACCAGCGCGGGCAGCATCGCCAGCGACGTGAACGCGAGCACCTTCGCAGTGTCCTGGGAGTACTGCGAGGAGAAGGCCTGGACGCCGAGCGGCAGTGTGAAGTTCGCTTCCGAGTTGAGGATGTACAGCGGCAGGACGTAGTTGTTCCAGCTGCCGATGAACGCCAGGATGCCGACCGTCACCACGCCGGGCAGCGACAGCGGCATCACCATGCGGAAGAAGAACCCGAGCCGGCTGGCGCCGTCGATCGTCGCGGCCTCCTCGATCTCCTTGGGGATGGCCCGCAGGAACGGCACCAGGATGATGACGGTCGTCGGCAGACCGAAGGCGATCTCCGGGACGATCACCCCGGCCAGGTTGTCGACCAGGCCGAGGTCCTTGATCACGATGTACAGCGGGGTGATCGCGATGACCAGCGGGAACATCAGGCCGGCGGCGAACAGCGAGTACATCGCGCCTTTGAGCTTGAAGTCGTACCGCGCGAGCACGAAGCTCACCATCAAGCCGAGGATCACGATGCCGGCGGTACTGGCCAGGGCGACGACGACGGAGTTGGCGAATTCACCCCAGAAGGTGTTCGACTTCAGCACGTTGGCGTAGTTGCCGAAGACCCAGGGGTGCGGCAGTCCGGCCGGGCTCGTGGTGATCTGCGAGTTGGTGCGGAATCCGCCGAGCACGATGTAGAGCACCGGCGCGATGCAGACCGCGATGAACACCAGCGCGACGAAGTAGACGGCCGGGCTCCCCCACTTCGCCGGCTTGTCCCGGTCGCCGCTGCGCCGGCCTCGCGGCTTCTGCTTCGCGGCCGACGGGAACCAGTCGGCGGTCCGCGCGCTCATCAGCTGACTCCTTCGGTGATGGCGCCCCGCAGGTCCCGGCGCAGGACGAAGCGCTGGTAGAGCAGCGCGACGATGAGCGTGATCAGGAACATCACGACGGCCACGGCGCTGCCGTACCCGTAGTTGCCCGCGGATCGGCCCTGGGCGACCATGTAGATCGCCATGGTCGAGGTGCCCGCGGTGCCCGAGACGTACTGGCCCCAGATGATGTAGACGAGGTCGAACAGCTGCAGCGAGCCGATGATCGACAGGAAGGCCCAGATGCGGACCGTCGGCCCCAGCAGCGGCAGCGTGATGCGGCGCTGTATCTGCCAGTAGGAGGCGCCGTCGATCTGGGCGGCCTCGAAGAGCTCCTCGGGGATCGACTGCAGGCCGGCGAGCATCAGGATCACCGCGAAGCCGATGTACTTCCAGGAGATGATGGCGATCAGCGTCCAGATGGCGAGCTTCGGGTCCGCGATCCAGTCCTTCTGCAGCGCGCCCAGGCCGATGTGCTTCAGCAGGTCGTTGGCGGCGCCGGTGCTCTGCAGCATCAGGGACCAGCCGGTGCCGACGATGACCTCGGAGATGACGTAGGGCACGAAGATCAGGACCCTGATGACCGAGCGGCCCCGGATCCGCTGGTTGAGCAGGATCGCCAGGATGATCGCCAGCGGCCCCTGGATGACCAGCGAGAGCACCAGGATCAGGAGGCTGTGCCACAGCACCTGCTGGAACGCGGGGTCGGTGAGGATCAGCCGGTAGTTGTTCAGCCCGACCCAGTCGGTCGCCGCCCCGTACCCCTGCCACTTGTAGAAGCCGTAGTACGCGGCGAGTACGACCGGGAAGATCACGAACGCCACGAAAACGATGATCGGCGGTCCGGACAGGACCGCTATCTCCAGGCGCATCCGGCCCCGACCGCGGCGGCGCGGGGCCGTGGCCGGAGCTGGGGCCGGGGCCGGGGGCGGCGACGTTCGCGCACCCCCGGCTCCGGCCGTGCCCGGCGACGGGATCTGGATGTCCGTGTCGGAACCCACGGTGTCGCTCATCGTCTGCTTGCTCAGCCGCGCGCGACGGCGCTGTTGGTGGCCGAGACGATGTTCGCGGCGCTGCCCTGCCCGGCCATCAGGGCGACGACGGCGGTGTTCATCGCGTTGCCGACGTTCTGCCCGAACTGGGTGTCAAGGTATTGCATCGCGTACGCGGCCTTGCTGAAGGCCTGCAAGGTCGAGACGTTGTAGGGATCGGTGACGGCCTCCTGGGCAGCCGGGTTCACCGGGATCGCGTCGAACGCCTTGGCGTAGGCTTCCTGCTCGTCCTTGGTCGCCAGGAACTCCAGGAACTGGAAAGCCTCCTTCGGCGCCTTCTTGGACACCGAGTAGCCGTCGGCGCCGCCCATGATGGCGGTCGGGTCGCCCTGGCCGCCGGCCACGGCGGGGAAGGGGAACCAGCCCAGGTCCGGCAGCGGCTTCTGGTCCGGGGTCAGGCTGGCGATCACTCCGGGATCCCAGTTGCCCATGAGCTCCATGCCCGCCTTGTGGTTCGCGAGCAGACCCGCCGACGAGCCGGCGCCCTGCTGCGCCGAGGTCGTCAGGAAGCCCTTCTGGAACGGGTCGGTCTTCAGGAACGCGGCCACGTCGTCGCCGGCCTTGGTCCAGCACGGATCGGTGAACTTCAGCGACTTGGCCGTGCTCGTCATGGTGGCCTGGCTGCACTCGCGCAGAGCGAAGTTGTAGTACCAGTGCGCGGCCGGCCAGGCGTCCTTCGCGCCGACCGCGATCGGGGCGACGTTGATGGCTTTGAGCTTGGCGACGTCGGCTTCGAGTTCGTCGACCGTGGTCGGCGCCGAGGTGATGCCGGCCTGCTGGAACAGGTCCTTGCTGTAGTAGAAGCCCTCGGGCTGGGTGTCCATCGGCACCGCGTAGACCGTGCCGTCGATCGATTCGGCCGCCAGCGCCGCGGCGCCGATGTCCGCCTTGTCGGTGGCGGTCAGGTTCAGCGCCTGGACCTGGCCGGCGGTGACCATCGCCTGCATCTTGCCGCCGCCTCGTTGCAGGAAGATGTCCGGCGCGGAGTTCGCGTTCAGCGCGGTCTGCAGCTTGCCGTCCAGGTCCTCGTTCTGGATCGTCTGGACGTTGATCGTGACGTTCGGGTGCAGCGCGTGGTAGTCCTTCGCGGCGGTCAGGAAGAACTGCTGGCCGGGGCCGGTCGTCGAGTTCTGCCAGATCGTCAGCTTGACCTGGCCGCCGCCCGAACCGCTGCCGCCGCCTCCGCCGTTGCTGCTGCCGCCGGCACAGCCGGCGGCGGCCAGAGCCGCGCTCAAGCCGAGCACGCCGGCTATCACGTTGCGCGTTTTCCTCGTCACTGTAGGAACTCCCTGTCCGTCGTCATGGTCGCACCTGGATCCCGGGGGCAGTGGGGGTGATGGGTTCTGTGAGGGCGCCGGGGGCGCCGGGCCCGGCGGGGGATGGCGATGAGTTTGCGCGCACGTTTCGGTCGTGTCAATCGTTGTCGATAACGTTTTACACCGCTAACGTGGCGGCGTGCAGCAACCCAGAGTCACCATCAGGGACGTCGCCGAGCACGCCGGCGTCTCGGTCGCCACCGTGTCCAAAGTCATCAATCAGCGCTACGGCGTAGCCGCGGACACCATGGCGCGCGTCCAGGCCGTCATCGACGAACTCGGCTACGAGGCGAGCCTGGTCGCCCAGAGCCTGCGCAACCACCGCACGAACGTGATCGGCATCCTGGTCGCGGACCTGGAACCGTTCAGCACCGAGCTGCTCAAGGGCGCGGCGGACGCCATCCGCGGCAGCGGCTTCGAGCTGGTCGTCTACAGCGCGGGCGGCCGCACAGGGGACGTGGTGGGCTGGGAACGCAGGTACCTGTCGCGGCTGTCCGGCACCCTGGTGGACGGCGCGGTGCTGGTGACCCCCACGGTCGTGGACGTGAACTACGGCGCACCCGTCGTCGCGGTCGATCCGCACACCGGGACCTCGGGCTTCCCGACGGTGGACGCCGACAGCCTGCGCGGCGCGCGCCTGGCGACCGAGCACCTGCTGAGCCTGGGGCACCGGCGGATCGCGATGCTGGGCGGCCGTCCGGATCTGGAGTCTGCGAAGCTGCGCGAGCAGGGCTATCGCGAAGCGCTGGCGGCGGCCGGCGTGCCGGTCGAGGAGTCGCTGGTGCGCGTCGGCGGGTACGACGCGGACCTGTCGGCGCTGGCCGCGCACGAGTTGCTGACCGGTCCGCAGCGTCCGACCGCGGTGTTCGCCGCCAACGACGTCACGGCGATCGCCACCATCGAGGTGGCCACGGACCTGGGATTGCGGGTGCCGACGGACTTGTCGGTCGTCGGTTTCGACAACATCCCCGAGTCGGCGCTGTGCGTCCCGCAGCTGACCACGATCAACCAGCCCATCCGCACGATGGGCGAGCACGCGGTGGAGATGCTGATCCGGCTGATCCGCGGGGAGCCCGTGGAGCGCACCCACCTCACGTTGGCCACGGAGCTGGTCGTCCGCAGTTCGACCACCCGGGCGTGATCTGTTCCCCTTCGCAGCACCGGCACTCCCCCGAGTAAGGAAAGCCGCACATGGCCATAGAAAACACCACCGTCACCGACCTCTGGCGCGACGCGACCGCCCCGGCCGCCGATCGGGTCAGGGACCTCATACCGCGCATGTCGGTACGGCAGAAGGTGGCGCAGCTGTACGGGGTCTGGGTCGGTGCCGACGCCACCTCGGGGCAGGTCGCGCCGTTCCAGCATTCCTCGGAACTGCCCGCCGCGGACTGGTCCGACGTCCTGCGCGACGGTGTCGGCCAGCTCACCCGGCCCTTCGGCACGGTGCCGGTGGATCCGGTGGCCGGGGCGCGCGCGGTGGCCAACACCCAGCGCGATCTGGCCGGGGCGGACCTGGGGATCCCGGCGCTGGTGCACGAGGAGTGCCTGACCGGGCTGGGGGCCTGGCAGGCGACGGTCTATCCCTCGCCGTTGTGCTGGGGGGCGAGCTTCGATCCGGAGCTCATACGCCAGGTCGGCGAGCGGATCGGCCTGACCATGCGGCGGCTCGGCGTCCACCAGGGTCTGGCCCCGGTTCTGGACGTCGTTCGGGACCTGCGCTGGGGCCGGGTCGAGGAGCTCATCGCGGAGGATCCGTACCTTGTGGGCACGCTCGGCGCGGCCTACGTTCAGGGCCTTGAATCCACCGGCATCGTCGCGACACTGAAGCACTTCGCCGGGTACAGCGCCTCGCGCGCGGGGCGGAACCTCGCGCCGGTGTCGATCGGCCCGCGGGAGATGGCGGACGTGATCCTGCCGCCGTTCGAGATGGCGTTGCGGGCCGGGGCCCGTTCGGTGATGAACTCGTACTCTGACAACGATGGCATGCCGGTGGCCGCCGACTCTGCGTTGCTGACCGATCGGCTGCGCGGTGCGTACGGCTTCACCGGGACGGTCGTGTCGGACTACTTCGCAGTGGTCTTTCTGCACCGCCTTCACCGCACCGCGGGCTCCAAGGGACACGCTGCCGCACAGGCCCTGGCCGCCGGCATCGATGTCGAACTGCCGACCGTGGACTGCTTCGGCGCACCGCTGATCGCGGCGCTGGAAGCGGGTGAGGTGGATATCGCGCTGGTGGACCGGGCGTTGGAGCGGGTGCTGGTCCAGAAGTGCGAGCTCGGGCTGCTGGACGCCGACTGGTCACCCGAGCCCCCGATCCTTTCCGAGACGGACCCGCGCCTGGACGACGAGGAATCCCGGGCGCTGGCGCGGCGCTTGGCGCGGCGCGCGATAGTCTTGCTGCGCAACGAGAACGGCGCTCTGCCGCTGGCCCCGGGCAAGCGCCTGGCGGTCGTCGGCCCCCGCGCACACGTCGCGGACGCCGCCTTCGGGTGCTACTCGTTCCCCCGGCACATCGGTGTGCACCATCCGGACATCGCGCTCGGCATCGAGGCGCGGACTGTTCTTGAGGCGCTGCAAGCCGATCCGGCCGGCTACCAGATCACCTACGCGCAAGGCTGCCCGGTGCCCGACGCCGAGAGCTCCGTGCGACTGCGGGCCGAGCGCGGGACTCCCACCAACGCGATGGACGACGAAGCCCTGCGGGTGCTGGGCGATCAGCAGATCGCCGAGGCTGTCGCGGCGGCACGCGAAGCAGAGGTCTGCGTCGCGGTGCTCGGCGACGTCTCGGGCCTGTTCGGCAACGGAACCTCCGGTGAGGGCTGCGACGCCTCCGACCTGCGCCTGCCCGGCCGGCAGGGCGAGCTGCTGGAGGCGCTGCTGGCCACGGGGACCCCTGTCGTCCTGGTCCTGCTGGTGGGGCGTCCGTACGAGCTGTCCCGGTACGCCGATCGACTCGCGGCCGTGGTCTGCGGCTTCCTGCCGGGCGAGGAAGGTGCGAACGCCCTGGCGGACGTGCTGTCGGGCCGGGTGGACCCGGCCGGCCGGCTGCCGGTGGGCTTCCCGGCCGAGGGCGCGAACCAGCCCTCGACGTACCTGTCGGCCACCCTCGGCCTGCGCAGCGACGTGAGTACGGTCGATCCGACCCCGTTGTACCCCTTCGGCCACGGCCTGTCCTACAACCCGGCGGTGTGGACCGATCCCGTTCTCCCCCAGGGCCAGACCTGGCCGACGGACGGCACGCTGCGGCTCGCGGTGACCCTGCACAACGACGGCACGTCGCCCACCAGCGAAGTGGTCCAGGTCTACCTGCACGACCCGCAGGCCGAGGTGGCCCGCCCGGTACAGCAACTGATCGCCGCGCCCCGGGTCGATCTGGAACCGGGAACGACGCGCACGGTAGTCATCGACCTGCCGGCCGACACGACCTCTTACACGGGCCGGGCCGGCCGCCGCATCGTCGAGCCGGGCGAGGTCGAGCTGTGGGTCGGCGCCTCCAGTCGCGACATCCGCGCGCGCCTCACCGCGCGTCTCGCCGGGCCGCCGCGCGAGGTCGGCTTCGACCGCGCGTTCAAGCCGCAGGTCGGTGTCATCGAGGGCTGATCCGCTCAATGCTGCGCGAACTGAACCTGAGCGGGTTGGATCACGTCCGGTTCAACGGGGAAGGCCGCTGTCGTCACCTGCTGCCCGTAGATGTCAGTGATCCGGATCGCCCTACCGCATCCGGTGCCGCTCGGGGACAGGAAGTAGTTGTAACTGCTGCGCGACAGCTGCTGCCATCCACTGCCAGTGCTGACTTCCAGGCGGGCGACCGGGTTGCGCTCGCCGATGACCTGGATGCCGCACCAGTACTGGCTTGAGCCGACCTTGTACCTGATGGAGATGGCGCTGCCGGCGGCGGGGCTGACCAGCTGCCAGGTGATCGGGATCCGGCCGGCCCGGGGATCGGCGATCTTGGCGAACGCCTGCTGGCTGAGGTCGAGTTGCCCGGGAGCACAGGGATAGGGGCACTCGTTGGTGATCAGGACGGTGACCGTGGCGCCGTTGGCCGCGCGGACGAGGATGTGGGCTCCGCAGGCTTCGGAGTCCTGGTAGTCGAGTTCGTTCATCGCGGCGATCATCATGTCGCCGGAGGGCCCGAACAGGCACGCGCCGTTGCCGTCCGCGGCGCTGTACTCGGTCGCGACGCCTTGGTAGGCGACGCCCGGCTGGATCCGCCCCGCCAAGGACGACGCCGGTGCGTTTTGGGAACTGCTGTGGACCGGGGCCGGGGCCGCGGACGTCTGCGATGTCGCCGCCGCGTTCCCGGGCGTCTTGCCCCCAGGTGTCTTGTCCCCAGGCGTCTGGTGCGCAGGTGTCGGTGTTGCCGAGGGCGGCGAAGACATGGTCTCCGTCGCGCCGGACGCGGTGGCGCCGATCCCGGTCGCGGAGATGCCGGCGTCCGCTTTGTGCGGCGATGGTGAGCCCATGGCCAGAACGGCTGTCAATCCTGCGACCACGAGCAACGCCGCGACGGCGGATATCGGCAGCCACCTGGTGCGCTGCTTGTAGTGCTGCGTGGTCGAATGCGTGGCCTTCACAGGCGCCCCTTCAAGCGATCGGATACCTTCCGTCGGTCAAGTGGCACGGGCCGCGCAAAAGGTTGCCGTGAAACTTTCACCTCTACGGTGCCGGGCGCAAAGGCCACAGCGGCGCCTCGCTCCGTAGCTTGCACACTGCGTACCGGGAGCCCTTATGTGAGAACGGAATCCGCTGGCCGCCTGGAGGGGAGACCGGGGTCCGCAGTACCTCACCCGCGCCACGCCTGCCAAGCCGACGGACGTGCCCCAGCACTCGCAGGTCACCGCAGGGTCCTGACTGCATGCACGAACCTTCGGCGGGCCACGGTGTTCAGCCTTGCTCGGTCGGGCGGACGAGCATTTCGTTGACGGTCACATGCCGGGGGCGGGTGACGATGTAGCCGATGGCGTCGGCGATGTCCTGACTCCGCAGCCGCTCGATGTCGCCCAGGCCGGCGGCGATCATCTGCTGGACCGCCGGCGGGTTCTGGGCTCGCAGTTCGGTGTCGACGCTGCCGGGTTCGACGACGGCCACCCGGACGTGCTGCCGTGTCAGCTCCTGGCGCAGTGCCTCGCTGAAGCCGTTGACGCCGAACTTGGTGGCGCTGTACACGGCGGACATGGCGAAGGCGGTGCGGCCGTTCAACGAGCTGATGTTGACGATGTCGGCGACCTGACGCGGACCGTCGCCGGCGGCCTTGAGCAGGTGCGGAAGCGCGGCGTGGGTGGTGTGCATCAGGCCGGTGAGGTTGACGTCGACCATGCGCCGCCAGTCGTTCAGGTCCGCGCCGGGAGTCGGTCCCAGCAGCATCACACCGGCGTTGTTGACCAGGATGTCCAGGCGGCCCAGACCCTCGACGGTCTGCTGAACCGCCTCCGCGACGGCCTGGGCGTCGGTGACGTCGGTGGGCAGGGCCAGGGCCTTGCCGCCGGCGGCGACGATCTGCGCGGCCAGGTCGGCGAGCCGTTCCCGGCGTTGGCCGACCAGCGCGACGGACGCGCCTTCGCGGGCGAGTTCGGCGGCGGTGGCCTGGCCGATGCCACTGGATGCTCCGGTGACCAGGGCGACAGTTCCGTCAAGACGACGAGTCATGGTTCGAGCCTTTCGAATCGTTCTTCAGCAAGACCGCGGCAACTAATCCATTCAAGCAGCACGATCCGCAAAAGCGTTAGCACGAAACTCCCGGGCACTTGCCTAATCCTGCATCTTTCCGCCATGGAATGACATGTGGCCGACACCCCAGCCGCAATGTTTCAATGGATCCATGCCGCTGGACGAATTGTGCGCTCTTCTGGCCCGTCACGCTCGAGACGACGCGACGACCGCCATCGAGGACCTCCTGATCGGCCGAGAGGAGGCGGACACCTCACTGCCGCCGGCCACCGGGACCCGCATGACGTTGATCGCCCAAGGCGCGAAACGCCTCGCATACGACGACGTCGTGCACCACTTCCAGGCCGGCCAGTACCTGGTCTCCTCCATCGCCACACCCCTCAAATGCCATTTCATCGATGCGACTCCGGAGCGGCCGGCCCTGGGCCTTTGCCTGCTTCTGCATTCTTCTGACGTCGCCGAGCTACTCCTGCAAGCCACCCCCGACGCCGCTTCGCAGAACGACACCACGACAACCCCACTGCCGGTCGCCTTCAGCCAAGCCCCCGACACACTCCTCGACGCCTCAGTCCGCCTGGTCCGGCTGCTCGACCAGCCGCACGACAGGGACGTCCTTTCCCCTCTGGTGAAACGCGAGATCATCTGGCGACTGATCACCAGCGAGCACGGCGCCACCGTCCGCCAGATCGGCCTCACCGACAGCCGGCTCTCCCCCATCGCCAGGGCCCTGCGCTGGATACGGGACAACTACAAAGAACCATTCCAGGTCGAGGACCTCGCAGCCCAGATCGGGCTGAGTGCCTCGGCCTTTTATCGGAACTTTCAAGCCGTCACCGGAACCACCCCCATCCAGTACCAGAAGAAGATCAGGCTCCAAGAGGCCCGCCTTCTGCTGGCAGCAAATCCGAAGGACGTCGCGCGCATAGGAAGCCTCGTGGGATACACCAGCCCCTCCCAGTTCAGCCGGGAATACCGCCGCCATTTCGGAGCACCACCGAGTCAGGACGCGATCCGATTCGCAGCAGGAATCGCCGAGACAAAGGGTTGACCGCCAGGGCGGCCCACTTTCATGTTCCGCGCCTGCCAGTGACCGGCGGGGCGAAGGCGGTGCCCATCACCCTCATCGAGGCGCCCGCGCCGCGATCGCCGTCCACGGTGCGGCCCGCCGCGAACAGGTTCGGCGTGTTGCGGCTGCGCAGCACGTCCAGTGGGATGCCGGATGGTCGCCGCCACGCTCTCGCACTGCCCGCCGTCACCCACAGTTACGCAACAGGCTTTAGGCCCTCAGCGTCTCGAAGGCTGCCGCTGTCGGGCTGGCCGGTTCAGCTTGGTAGACCACCAGTTGCTGATGCGGGGCCCCGTTGACGGTGAAGGCCGCGAATGCGGTGTGCAGGTCGCCGACCTGGGGGTGTTTGAGGCGCTTGGCTTCCTGGGACTTGCTCTTGACCTCGTGCATCTGCCAGATCTCGGCGAATTCCCTGCTCTGGGCGGACAGGTCCGCCACGACTTCGGCGATGCGGGCCGATTCTGGGTCGTGGCCGTAGGCGGCCCTGATTTCGGCGACGCAGGAGTGCGCGACTCGCTCCCATTCCTGGTAGAACTCGCGCCCTGCCGGGTCGGCGAACACCATGCGAGCGAGGTTGTCGAACGCGTCGAACCCGCTGTGGAGGGCCGTGGCGAGGGAGTTGCCCGCCATGACGTCGAGGGCCGGGCCGACGATGAAGGCCGGAGTGTGGTCCCATGCGTCCAACAGCTGCAACAACTGCCGGCTGACGTCCGTCTGGTCCCGGCCACGTGGGCGTTGCGAGGCGGTGCGGCAGAGGCGGTCGAGGTGGTCGGTGGCCTCGGCGTCCAGCTTCAGCGCCTGTGCCACGGCCCCGCGGATTTGCGGGGACGGGCCGTTCTCGCGCCCCTGCTCCAGCCTCATGTAGTAGTCGGAGCTGACTGCGGCAAGCAGCGCGATTTCCTCCCTGCGCAGTCCCGGAACCCTGCGTCGCCCATATTCGGGAAGCCCGACGTCGTGTGGCTTCAAGGCTTCTCGGCGGGCTCTGAGGAAATCGCCCAAAGGTGTCCCGTTGCTCATCCGGCAAGACTAGAGGGCTTTCAGCTGACGGCAGGTCCCGGGCTTCGGGCCGTGTCAGGTTTGAGCACGTGCTCGCGCGAGGCGTGGACCTCGCTGCGCAGAGTGGCCAGGTCGACGTCGAGGACCCGTCCGTCCCACTTGCGAGGCTCGCCGTTGATGAGGACGGCGCTGATGTTGCGGGCGTCGGAACCCAGCACGATCGTGCCGATCGGATCGTTGAGGGGCATGGTGTTGAGGTCCTCCGCCTGGACGACCAGCAGGTCGGCCTTCTTGCCCGGGGTGAGCGAGCCGGTGACGGCGGCCAGGCCGTTGGTGCGGGCGCCCTGAAGGGTGGCGAAATCGAGGACGTCGTGGGTGGTGATGCGGGAGGGCTGCCGGTCGGTGCCGTATGCGGCGTTGACCGCGCGCATCCGCTGTATGGCGTGCAGGGCCCGCATCTGCGTGAACATGTCGCTGGCCAGGGCGACTTCGACGTCGATGCTCAGTCCTGGACGGATGCCGACTGACAGGGCCTCGTCGACGGCGGGGATCGCGGTCTCCAGGCCGATCTGCGCCTCGGACGTGGGTGCGAGCGCCACGGTGGTACCGGTCTCGGCCATTGCCTTCCATGCATCGGAGGTCAGTCCGGTGGCATGGATGAGGGTGACACAGGGGCTGAGAATGCGGTCCTTCGCCCAGCGCAGGACCGCCTCGGAGGACGACGCGCCGAAGACGGCGTCCACGCTCACTCCGATGCCCAGCTCCTTGGCGACGCGCGCGAGTCCGCGTCCGTAGGCGAGCGCCGGTCCGGCGATCTCGTCGGTGGCCAGGGCCGCCAGGCGCAGCGTCAGCAGCTGGTCGCGGCTGCTGAAGTACTTGTCCTGGATGCGGGTCAGGTCGCCGGGCCACTGCCGGTCCCACTCGCCGAAGTGCGGGCCCATGGAGGCGTGCACGCCGCGGATCCCGGTGTCGGCGAGGGCCTCGATGGCGGCGTCGGAGTGCTCGCGGGTCCGGGAGTTGTGGGAGAAGTCGAGCATGGTCGTGATGCCGCAGTCGATCGCGGTCAGGGCGGCCAGCCTGGTGCCGATGTACATGTCCTCGGGCCGGTAGACCGTGGCGTAGCCGGCCAGCGTGGCAGTGACGTAGCCACCGAGGTCGTCGACGTCCGGCATGATCCGGCGCAGCTGGGTCTCCCAGGCGTGCCGGTGGCTGTCGACGAAGCCGGGGGTGAGGATCGTGCCGGCGGCATCGACGACCACGGCATCGCCCGCGTCGAGGCCACGGCCGACGGCGGAGATCGTGTCACCCTCGACGAGGAGGTCCCCGTCGCCGATGACGCCGAGGACGGGGTCCATGGTGACGATGGTCGCGCCGGTGAACAGAATGCGCCGCCGGTCGGCGGGCCGGCGCCGGAGCTCTTCGAGCACGGCGGCGCTGGTGGTGTTGTCGACGTTCATGAGGGGTCTTCTTTCGGTACGGCGGGCAGAGCCGGGAAGATGGGCCGCCCGCTGTATAGGGCTGGGGAGGGCAGGTGGCCGGGGACGGCCGAGGCTGCTTGAACACCAGCCTCGAACCCGCCCGCTTCGGCAACCAGGCCGCGCTTTCCCCAGGTGTCGCGCACCCAGGATCGCCGCACGGGGCGGTATGGATCTAGAACAGTGCGCCGCGCCGCTGGCGCACCGCATGAGGAAGTTCATCGCCCACGATGCTGGGTGCACGGCACCCAGGAAGCCCCCACCTGGGAAGACCGCAGCCTGGTTGCCACCGGCCGCCAAGGCGATCGTAGAGCCATGACCGGCAATGACACGCCCCCCGACCCGCACCCCTACATCGGCATGTGGGTGACTGAAGACGGGCACATCCGTCAGGAGCTCCTGCCGAACGGCCGCTACGACGAGGCCCGCGGCAACCGTCAGAGCGCCTACACCGGCAGCTACACCGTCACCGGCAACCACATCGACTACGTTGATGACACCGGCTTCACCGCCACCGGCGACGTCCGCGACGGCGTACTCTTCCACGAGCACCTGGTTCTCCACCGGGAGCGCGGCGCCCGACCATGACCAGGATCCACATTCGACCGTGACGGCGTGGGCCTCGTGGCCGAACTGCACGATGACCGAGTCCGGATCCGCAGGTCCTGCCATGCCCTGGGTGTGTCGACGCCCGGCTTCCACCCGCCAGCTCGCATCACCTCACCCCTGATTCCGGAGAAGATGAGGCAAAACCACCCTGGGCCGCCTCCTGGACTGCCTTCTGTGGTCAATGGTGTCGGACGGCAGCCATAGCCTCCGGCCGATCGCGCAAAAGCGGCTCACGGCAGCCAGACAGTGACGTCCAGCCCGCCGTCGGGTCGGGGGCGGGCTTCGGCGCGGCCGCCATGGGCGTCGGCGACTGAGCGGACGATCGACAGGCCGAGGCCGGAGTGCGTGGTGTCGCCGGTGCGGTCGGGGGATCCTCGGTGGAAGGGTTCGAAGAGGGCCTGGACGGTCTCGGGGTCGATCTGAGGGCCGGTGTTGCTGACTACCAGTGCGGGGGTGTCGGCGATCTCGACCCGGACCCAGCCGCCGGCGTGGTTGTAGGTGACGGCGTTGTCGATCAGGTTGAGGACGAGGCGTTCCAACAGCACCGGATCGCCTGCCACGGTCCGCGGCCCGGTGCGCACCTCGACGTCGTCGAGGTCCTTCGCGACGGTCTCCACCAAGTGGTCGAGACGGACCGGTACACGGTCGGACAGGCCTCGGTCGCTGCGGGCGAGGACAAGCAGGCCGTCCAGTACCCGTTCGGTGCGGGCGTTCGTGTCGAGCAGTCGCGCGCCGAGCAGCCGCGTCTCGGGCGGGACGTCGGCGAGCAGAGCGACCTCGATCAGGGTCCGTTGCAGGGCGAGCGGGGTCCGTAGCTCGTGCGAGGCGTTGGCGACGAATCTGCGTTGGCTGTCGAAGGACCGGGACAGCCGGTCGAGCATGCCGTCGAAGGTGTCGGCGAGTTCTTTGAGCTCGTCGTCGGGTCCGTTCAGCTTGATCCGGCGGTTGAGGTCCTCGGCGCCGAGCCGGCGCGCGGTGCCGGTGATGTCGTGCAACGGACGCAGAATCCGTCCGGCGACGAGCCGGCCGAGCAGCACGGCCAGCGCGGCGGTGATCAGCAGCGCCGCGCCGGACTGGACCAGCAGCGTGGTGAGCGTCGAGGAGCGGTAGGCGGTCAGCGACTGGATGACTTGCGCGGTGTTCTGCTCCGGCAGAGCGGGCACCGTCGGGGCGTTCTGGGAAGTCTCATCCGCGGGCATCTGTCCCACGGAAGTATCGGCGAATCTCGTCGGCGAGGGCAGGGCCTGGCTCACCAGCAGGTAGACGATGACCAGCAGCACGATCCCGGAAAGCATGAACATTCCGCCGTACAGCGCGGTCAGTCTGCCCCGCACGGACAGCGGCCTCACGCGCCGAACCGGTAGCCGGCGCCGGGCACGGTATGGATGAGCGGCGGGTCGCCGAGTTTGCGGCGCAGCGTCATCACGGCCATGCGAACCGCATTGGTGAACGGATCGGCATGCTCGTCCCATGCCTTCTCCAACAAGGACTCGACACTGACAACGCTGTCTTCGGCGCGCATCAGCACCTGCAGCACGGCGTACTCCTTCGGTGCCAGCGGCAGGAACCGGCCGTCCCGGGACGCCTGGTGTCGCGGCAGGTCGAGGACCACGCCGTGACGTTCCAGCACCGGCGGCAGCGCGGGCCGGGTCCTCCTGGCCAACGCCTGCACGCGGGCGACCAGCTCGCTGAACGCGAACGGTTTGGTGAGGTAGTCGTCGGCGCCGAGGCCGAGCCCCGCGACCCGATCAGCGACGGCGACGGCGGCGGTCACCATGAGCACCCGGGCCCGGCCGCCGTCGGCGACGACGGCAGCGCACACCTGGTCGCCGGACACGTCGGGCAGGTCGCGGTCCAGGACCACGACGTCGTATGCATGCACGCCGATCCGCTCCAGCGCACATTCGCCGCCGTAGCAGACGTCGACCGCCATCGCGAACTTGCGCAATCCCTCGGCGATCGAGTCGGCGAACAATCGTTCGTCCTCAACCACAAGCACTCTCACGTCCCGATGCTAGAGGCGTCGGGATATTGAGGAGATAAACGATTCTGCTTAACCGGCCCGGATCACCCGATCAGTACTACTGGATTCCGCAAGTCCTGAACCCCAGAGTCCTGAACTGACGGAGTGTCATGCGGAAACACATCACGGCCTTGGCCGTCGCCGGTGCGGCGACGGCAGTGCTGCTGGCCGGCTGTGGCGGCAGCAGCAGCCCGAACAAAGTGGCTTCACTGTCCTCGCCGAAACCGACGGTCAGCACCGCGCCGGCCCCCGGCGGCGGCAACGCGAACCAGGGCGACGACGCGGACCAGATGCTCGCGTACGCGAAATGCATGCGCGACAACGGCTACGACATGCCCGATCCGGGTGGCAGCGGAGACATGCCGGGAGTCAGGCCCGACGACCCGAAGTTCGCGGGCGCCAACGAGAAGTGCAAGTCGAAGCTGCCCAACGGCGGCCAGCCCACGGCACAGGATCCGGCCGAGCTGGACCAGATGCGCACGTGGGCGAAGTGCATGCGCGACCACGGCGTTGACACCCCCGATCCGCAGCCGGGCGAGGGCTTGGCCCTCCCAGACGGCACCGATCCGAAAGTCCAGGCAGGCGAGAAGGCCTGCGGGTCGGTGGGAGGGTGACGATGTCCGATGAGAGCACGCCGCACGGGCGCGGGCACCGGGCCCGGTGGTTCGTCGGCGCGTCGGTGACAGTGATGGTGGCGGGCACGGGCTCGGTGGTCGTGCTGACCCAGGTGTCGGAGGCACAGGCGCCGCCGGTCCCGCCGCCGCCGGTCGCCACCGCCGCCATCGCCAAGACCGACCTCAGCGAGCAGGAGGACACCGACGGCACGCTGGGGTTCGGCGCGGAGACGGACCTGACCGGGCGAAAGCCCGGCACCATCACGTCGTTGCCGGCGCCGGGCACGGTGATCTCCCAGGGCAACCAGGTGTACGGCGTGGACGCGACACCGGTGCCGCTGTTCTACGGCATGCTGCCGTTCTACCGCGATCTGTCCGCGGGCGTCCCCGACGGCCCGGACGTCGAGGAGCTTGAGAAGAACCTCAAGGCCCTGGGCTATACCGGGTTCGGCACGCCGGACAACAAGTTCACCGCCGCGACCGCGACGGCGTTGAAGCAATGGCAGAAGGCACAAGGGCTCCCGCAGACGGGCACGTTCACACCCGGCGACGTGGTGCTCGCGACCGGCCCGATCCGCGTGTCCACGGTGACCGGCTCGCTCGGCGGACCGGCCGCCGGCCCCGTCGTCAAGACGACCGGCACCAGCAGGATCGTGGAGGTGAAGCTCGACGCCGCGAAGCAGAACCTGGCCGAGGCCGGCGACGTGGTCAAGATCGACGTCAACGGCGCGACCGGCACCGGCAAGGTCGTCGACGTGGGGCGCACCGCCGTACCCGACAAGGACGCGACCGGCCAGCCCAACGGCAAGGTGGTGATCACCGTCAGGATCATGCTCGACGACCCGAACCTGGGCGGCGGTCTGGACTCCGTGCCGGCCACCGTGCATTTCGTCAAAGACGTCCATAAGAACGTACTGGTGGTCCCGGTCGGCGCGCTGCTCGCGCTCGCCGAGGGCGGCTACGCGGTCGAAGTCGACGACCAGAGAGGGCAGCGCCACCTGGTCCCGGTGAAGACCGGGTTGTTCTCCGGTGGCAGGGTCGAGATATCCGGGCCCGGGCTGGCCCCCGGCACGATGGTGGTGACGGCGTCGTGATCCCGGTGCTGCGCGCGGACCGGGTCTCGCGCGCCTATCCCGGCGGCGTGCAGGCGTTGCGGGAGGTGTCGCTGTCCGTCGAGGAGGGCGAGATGGTCGCCATCGTCGGCCCGTCCGGCTCGGGCAAGTCCACGCTGCTTCAGCTGATGGGCACGCTGGACCGCCCGACGTCCGGCCGGATCGAGATCCGCGGCCACGACGTGGCGACGCTGCCGGACCGCCGGTTGTCCGCGCTGCGTTCGGCCTGGATCGGGTTCGTGTTCCAACAGTTCTTCCTGTCCGAGGGGGTGAGCGCGGTCGACAACGTCTGCGCCGGGCTGCTTTACGCCGGCGTGCCGCGGCGGCAGCGCCGGGCCAAAGCGCTGGCCGCGCTGGACCGGGTACGGCTGGGCCATCGGGCCGAGCACTTCCCCAACGAGCTGTCCGGCGGCGAACGGCAACGGGTGGCGATCGCCCGCGCGGTGGTGAACGAGCCGTCGATCCTGCTGGCCGACGAGCCCACCGGCAACCTGGACACCGCCACCGGGGCGGCCGTCCTGGAGCTGCTGGGCGACCTCCGCGCGGACGGCACCTCGATCGTGGTGATCACCCACGACCGCGAGATCGCCGCCGGCATGCCGCGCCGCATCGAGGTGTTGGACGGACAGATCCAGTTGGACACCGGAGCGGCGGTGGCCCTGTGACCACGCCCACCCTGCCGGACTCCTCCCGGCTGCCCGTCACCGACGTACTCACCCTCGGCGCGCACGGCATGCGGACCCGTCCGCTGCGCGCGGTGCTCTCGGCCCTGGGCATCGCGATCGGCGTCGCCGCGATGGTCGCCGTGCTCGCGGTGCCCGCCTCCAGCGCGCAAGCGCTGCACGACAAACTCGCCGCCCTGGGCACCAACCTCCTCACCGCGGCCCCGGGGCGTTCGCTGGCCGGCGGCAACACGCAGCTGCCCGAGAACGCCGCAGCCATGGCGAAACGGATAGGCCCGGTCACCGATGCCACCGCGACCGGGAAGGTACCGAACGTGACGATCCGCCGGTCGGACAAGGTCCCCCTGGAGGACACGTCCGGAGTGTCAGTGCTGGCCGCCGACAGCAACCTGCTCAACGTCATCGGCGGCAAAATGCACAGCGGCTCATTCCTGGGCCCCGGCAACGACGACTTCCCGGTGGTGGTGCTCGGGGCGATCACCGCCAGCCGCCTGGGCATCGACCACGTCGACCCGGCCCACCCCACCCAGGCGGACCTCGGTGGCCGCTGGTTCACCGTGGTCGGCGTACTGGACTCGATGCCGCTGGCCCCGGAGATCGAACGCTCAGCCCTGGTGGGACGCGCCGTCGCGCAGAAGCTGCTCGGCTTCGACGGACACCCCACAACCGTCTACGTGAAAGCGGCCGAGTCCGCGGTCGCCGACGTCCGCGCGGTGCTGGGCGCGACGATCAACCCGCAATCACCTTTCGGCGTCGCCGTGCAGCGTCCGTCAGATCTGCTCCAGGCACAAGCGCTGACGCAGAGCACGTACAGCGCCCTGTTCCTCGGCCTGGGCGGGATCGCGCTCCTGGTCGGCGGAGTCGGAGTGGCCAACACCATGGTCATCTCAGTGCTGGAACGACGCCGCGAGATCGGCCTGCGCCGAGCCCTCGGGGCGACAAGACGCCAGGTCCGAGGACAGTTCCTGGCCGAGTCGGTCCTGCTGTCCGGACTCGGCGGCATGGTCGGCGTGCTGATCGGGGTACTGGTGACCGCGGGCTACGCACTGTCCCAAAGCTGGCCCGCGGTACTGCCACTGCCGGCACTGTCCGGCGGAATCGCGATATCCGCGCTGGTCGGAGCTATCGCCGGCGCGTATCCAGCAATGCGCGCCGCGAAACTGCCGCCCACACAAGCCCTCTCCTGAAAGAACCGTCGGGGACCGTCGCAGTGGCGGTCCCCTCCCCGCGGTGTGGCGCGACGTCCAGTCACGTCCTGCTGCGCGATGGCCAACCGGGACGCCGCGCGAACGGCCTTCTCCCCGCCGCCAGGCGGCTTCGCGAAAGCGGCTGTCCGCGGCTTCTGGCAGATCAGCACTCGCCGTCGGCGTTCGCCTGCCAGGCCGCGGTGTGGACTTGGTCGACGGCGAATTCCCGCAGGCGCTCGACGAAGGACGCGATGGCGGGGGCCGCGTAGTGCTGCGCGGACCAACAGGCGTGCAGGAAAAGCCGCAGCGTGTTCCCGCCTGCCGTGGTGATCAACAGCGGATACGCGGAGAAGCGCGGCAGGTCCGTGACCACGCCGACGCCGAACCCGGCGGCCGCGAGTCCCTGGATCATTTGCCCGGAGGTACTCTCCTCCACCTCCCCGAAGGCCAGTTCAGCCTCCGCGACCGCCTGGTCGATGACTGTCCTGGCGGGGTGCTCGCCGGTCAGCAGCACCAGCTTCTCCCGGACCAGCTCGACGAGTTCGACGCTTCGCCGACCCTGGACGGCCCAGGGATGGTCGGTGGCGACATAGGCACGTAGCGGAACGTCCGTCAGCGGCTGCCAGGCCATCGAATGGGCCACCGGAACAGTCGCGGCGACGCCGAGGTCACAGCCGTCCATGACCGCATGGGCCACCTGGTGGGCAGCCACCGCGCGGATCGAGACGAACGGGTCGGCGGGCGCCAGCTGGGCCACGAAGGGGGCGAGGACCTCGGAGATCGTCGTGTCCGAGGCGGCGACGACCACCCGGCGCAGCCCGCCGTGAGCCATGTGGTGGGCCATCGAGTCGATCTGGTCCGCGCGGCCGACCAGGTCGGTGGCGCTCTCGATGAGCTGTCGGCCGGCACTGGTCAGACGCAGTCGGGGGCCGGCACGGTCGAACAGCGCGACGCCCAGTTCGGCTTCGAGAGAGCGAAGCTGCCGTGACAGCGCGGGTTGAGCGATGTGGAGCTGCTCGGCCGCCGCGGTGACCGTACCCGCACGGGCGACGGCCAGGAAATACCGCAGGCGCTTGACCTCCATGCCAGGCATCATGCCACATCGGCATGGAAAGCCTCGCTGAACTGGTATTGGACAGCATGCTTCGCGGTCAGGAGCATGAGACACCAGTCACACCGTCGCCCCCTTCCGGCCCGTCTCCGCCCAGCCGGAAGGAACATCCCGGTCGGCGGTCCGCGGACCGAGACGAGGAGCACACTTGCCCATGTTCTACACGGAAGCCGCCTCTGCCCACTCGCTCCAGGACTGGCTCGAACCCCCGGCCAACCGATGGGCCTACAACCACGTCGAGAGCTTCCTCCCCACCGCGGCGATTCCGCGCGGGCAGGGCACGCCCCGCCCCTTCACCGAGGCGTCTGTGCCACTGGAGGACGTCGAGATCGACATGGCCGACGACCGTGCCACGGTCGCCGAGTTCCTGGAGCTGACCCAGACCGACGGGATCGTGGTTCTCCATGGTGGGCACATCGTGTTCGAGCGGTACTTCGGTGAAGGACGCCCGGACCGGCGCCACGCCCTGATGTCGATCTCGAAGTCGATCGCGGGCATGGCAGCGGGTTGTCTGGTCGGCGAGGGGAGCCTCGACGTGTCTGCACCGGTCCAGGACTACGTCCCCGAACTCGCCGCCTCGGCCTTCGGCAGCGCCACCGTCGGCCAGGTCCTGGACATGACGGCCGCTCTGCGGTTCAGCCAGGAATATCGCGACCCGGCCTCCGAGGTACAGGCCCTGGACCGCGCCGCGGGCTGGCGGCCGCGCACCTCGGAGGACGGTTCCGTCCGCGACCTTCTGGCCGCTCTCAAGCCGGACGGGCCGCATGGGCTCCGTACCCAGTACACCTCCGCGACGACCGACGTCCTCGCCTGGGTCCTCGAACGGGCCGCGGGACAGCCGTACGCGGAGGTGATCTCGGACCGGATCTGGTCCCGCATCGGCGCCGAACACGACGCCGTGGTCACCGTGGACCCGAAGGGCACGCCCTATGCCTGTGCCGGCGTCAACGCGACCGCACGCGACCTCGCCCGGTTCGGGCGCTGCGTGCTGGACGGCGGCTCGGTGCGCGGTACCCAGGTCATCCCGGAGGCCTGGGTGCGCTCCACCCGCGACGGGCAACCCGAAGCGGCCCCGGACGCCGACTTCCGGAGGGTCCACCCGCACGGCTCGTACCGCAACCAGTGGTGGATCACCGGCGATGCCGTGGGGAGCTTCCTCGGCATCGGCATCTACGGCCAGTACATTTGGCTTGATCCCGTACGGGACGTGGTGATCGCCAAGCAGTCCAGCCTGCTCGGCCCCCGGGCGCAGCGCGCCGAGCACGCCTCGGCGCTCACCGGGATCGCCGCCGCGGTCGCCGCACGCCGGCCCCACTCCCCCACCCAGGAGGCACGATGACCAGGGGAGACGCGAAGCCGCGCGTGAACGGCACACCGACGCTCGAACACCACGGCATCGAACACATCCCCGCCGCCGAACGCCACGGCAAGCCGTGGCACCAGCTCACTCTCTGGTTCTCCAGCAATGTGACGATGACCGCGGTGGTCACCGGGGCGGTCGCGGTCGCGCTCGGTCTGGACCTCAAGTGGGCCATCGCGACGATCGCCATCGGCAACCTGGTCGGCGGCGTCTTCATGGCCTACCACAGCGTGCAAGGTCCCGAGCTCGGCGTTCCGCAGATGGTTCAGAGCCGGGCCCAGTTCGGGTTCTTCGGAGGGGCGCTTCCGTCCTTCATCGTCGTCTTGATGTATCTCGGCTTCACCGTCGAGGGCAGCCTGGTGGGCGGAGAGGCACTGGCCGGATGGCTC
The DNA here is from genome assembly GCF_041260665.1 of Catenulispora sp. GP43. NCBI lineage: Bacteria > Bacillati > Actinomycetota > Actinomycetes > Catenulisporales > Catenulisporaceae > Catenulispora > Catenulispora sp. GP43. The sequence goes on from NZ_JBGCCT010000017.1 coordinate 116,455, forward strand.
GGCGTCTCCAAGGCCCTGGGGATCGTGATCTTCGGCGCCGCGCACGGGCTGGTCGCCCTGGTCGGCTACAAGCTGATCCACTCCATGGCGCGGTACATCACGGTGGTGTCCGCGATCGTCTTTCTGGCGCTGTTCGTGCAACTCGCCACCCACCTGCCCCAGCACTTGCCGAACTCGGGTTCCCCGGCGACGGCGGGCACCGTGATGCTCGCCATCTCGATCTCCATCTCCTGGCAGGTCACCTGGGCGCCCTACGTCTCCGACTACTCGCGTTACCTGCCGGAAGACACCCCTCGCAAGGCCACCTTCTGGTACACCTACCTCGGCTCGGCGGTCGGCGGCTCGATCGCGATGGCCATCGGGGCGATGGCCGCGGACGTCAACTCCAATGCGTTGAACACCGATGCGATAGGTTTCCTCGCCCACCGCTTCCCGGCGATCAGCGGGCTGCTGGTCTTCGCCTTGCTCGTGATATCGATCCCGTCGGGCGCCGAGGGCCCCTACGGCGCCTTCCTGAGCACCCTCAGCATCTTCTCCCGCAGGACCGAACCACGCTCCCCGGTCCTCGGCCGCGCTCTGTTCGTCATCGGCTTCACCGTGGTCGGGGCGGTCCTGGCGATCCTGTCCAGCGGGAGCATGCTGAACACCTTCACGAACATCACGCTGTTCCTGCTGTACCTGCTCGTCCCGTGGACAGCCATCAACCTCACCGACTACTACGTCGTCCGACGGGGCCACTACGACGTCTCGGCCCTCTTCGACCCCAACGGTCGCTACGGGCGATGGAACTGGGGCGCCATGCTCCTCTACGTGGTTTCCTTCGCGGCCGAAGTGCCGTTCATCAACAGCAGCCTCTACGTGGGCCCCTTGGCGAACCTCCTCGGAGGCGCCGACATCGCCTGGCTCATCGGCCTCGCGGTGGGCGGATTCGGCTACTACGCACTCGCGCGGCAGACTCACCTCTGCACTGCCGGGACCGGCGTCCAGACAGCAACCGAAACCGCACCCGGGCTGCCGGCACGGCACACCGGGCCGGCCGAGGCCTCGAGCCGGTGAGCACGGCGGCGGCCCGACAGGTCGAGCCCGGAGTACGACCATCTCAGCAGGCCGCGCGAATCCGTGTTGATCGGCTGTCAGCAACGACACCGGCGCCAACGCGACCCGCTGGGACTACCTATCAAAGTACTGATTCTCCCCAATCCAAGATCCACGACCGCCGACCCGGCCGAGCCGGCCCACGCAAAGGACGAGGTGCCTGGCCATCTCCGATCCTCCATGATCGGCGCCGCGCCCGAACCGAACAGCGGCGACCCGACTTCGATATCGGCATCGCTCGGCTGGCCGGTGATTCACGAGCGAGCCACGGATGCACCGTAAGTCGTTCGGTGGGTCAAGCCGCTGGATCGAGTGCCGAGCACGCCACCAGCCCGCCGACGGCCGTGCCGAGCTGCTCCGCGGCGAGATGATCCACCGAGCAGCGTAACGACCGCTGGCTCGGACGAGCCGCCGGGCCCAGGCTTGGATGAGGGGCCGACCCGAACCGACGGGAGCGTGGCATGGCGGCGCAAGTCTCCGCGAATCACGACCCGCGACCGCAGGCGCCCGGCAGCCCTTGGGCCTCGGGAGGCATGCTGTTCGCCGGTCTCATCCTGGTGATCAACGGCGTCTTCTCCATCTTGCTGGGCATGATGGGGCTGGCCCACAACAGCGTCTATCACCACGTGCCGAACTATTACTTCCGCTTCAGCCTTACCGCATGGGGCTGGATCGAACTTGTCATCGGCATCCTGCTGGCCGCAACCGGCATCGCCGTCCTGGCCAAGGCGAGCTGGGGCCGACCAGCGGCAATCCTTATGGCCTCTATCGCCATGTTCATGGGCCTGCTGATAGTGCCCTATTACCCGGTGTGGGCTGTGGCTCAGCTGACACTCGACTTCTTCGTCATCGGGGCACTGGTGCTTGCCGATTGACTCAGCTCGCCTCGCGGTGCAGCCGATCAGGTTGAGCCTGGCGCTCCTCGGCCCGCCGCCGGGTGCCTGTTCGCATGTCGTCGGCGCGAAGTCGCACGCCCCGGGCGAGCAGTAGCCGGCAAAAGGGTCGCTCCGGGGGCTGTCCGGAGTGGCGGCGCCCCGAGGCTCCGAGCATCGACCGCCCTCGCATCGGCGAGGGCGGTCGCAGTGCTGTGGCCCGGGCTCACCAGCCCCGGCTGCACACCACCGCGGAACTCGGGTTGTAGTTGTAGCGGATACACACGCGCGACAGCACCGAGTTCGAGCTGCCGTCCCAGTGCTCGCCGGTTTCCGCGAAGGGCGTGCCGGCGTCGGTGTAGTAGACGTTCGACACGCGCGCGTAGGTGTGGCCGCCGTCGCTCGAGCGCTCCAGCCAGCCCGCGCACGGGGTGCCGTAGTCGGAGTCGAATTCGCCCTTGACGTAGTAGGTGCCGTCGGAGTGCTTCGTGGTGTCCAGCTGCGCGTAGCAGTCGTAGTCGTCGGGGCTGCCGTGGCCGCCGATGGCGACGTGGACCGCGTCCTCACCCGCGAAGGCGGTCGCGGTCGAGCCGAAGGTGGTCACGCCGGCCAGGAGCGGGATGGCGATGCCGAGCTGGATCGTGCGTCGAATGGCGCGTCGCATGATTCCTCACAATATGTTCGGGAAGGTGGTCCAGATCACCCTGTCAAAGGCCGTGGCGGGTGACGTCCTCCAAGGGTGCGAACTACAGGTAAACCAGGGTGCTACCTTGATGCGGCCGGCCTAGTCGAAGCGGCGTAGCCGGTCTCGCACCCAGGGCTTCGGTGGGGACCGCGAGCGCGCATCTGCGTATTCCTTCAGGCCGTGATCGATGAGGTCGTGGTTCCTCCAGCCATACAGGCAGGGCTCGGAGCGGTGGGTTCACGCTGGTCCGCACCTTGTGGCCGCCGGTGGTCCCAGGTAGCGCCGGCCCACCGATGAATCTTTAGGAAGCTGTCAGGAATGCTGATCTCGCTGTCCCGCCACCCTTGACCTTCCTAAAGTCGGTGCGGTGAGTGGCCACATCCTGATCGTCGAGGACGACCCCAAGCAGGCGGAGCTGATCCGCGTCTCGTTGGTGAGCGAAGGGTACAGCGTGACCGTCGTCCACGATGCGCCCGCCGCGTTCCGGTGTATCGAGGAATCGCCGCCGGATCTGGTGGTGCTGGACGTGATGCTGCCCGGCACTGACGGACTCGGCATCTGCCGATGGCTGCGCGGCCGGGGCGACACGCCGGTGCTGATGCTGACCGCGCGGTTCAGCGAGGACGACGTGCTGGCCGGCCTCGACGTCGGCGCCGACGACTACATGACCAAGCCGTACAGCCCCCGCGAGCTGGTCGCGCGGATCCGCACCGTCCTTCGCCGGGTCCGGGGCGGTGCCGCCGATCCGAACGCCGCGGCGCTCCGGGTCGGCGGCCTGCTGGTCGACCGGGCCAAACACCTGGTGATCTGCGACCGGCGGCCGGTGGCCTGCACGCCCGATGAGTTCGCCGTGCTGGCGGTGATGGCCGCGGCCCCGGGTCAGGTCTTCACCAGGGCTCAGCTGCTGCGGCACACCCGCGGCTTCAACCGGGCCTCCACCGAGCGCGCGGTGGACGTCCACGTCATGAACCTGCGCCGGAAGATCGAGCCGGATCCGGCCAAACCGGTCCGGCTGATGACCGTCTACGGCGTGGGCTACAAACTGGTTGAGAACCGCTGATGGCCGCACCGGTCCCGCTGTATCGCAGTCTGCTGGTCCGTCTGCTGGCCGCATCCTGTCTGATCGCCGGCTGCGCCATCGCGGCCACCGCATGGCTGGCCACCTCGACCGCCACCTCCGCGCTGGCATATCAGCAGGGGCAGAGCCTGCAGGCCGACGGTGAGATCGTCGAGCGGCTCAGCGGATACGCCGCGGACCACGACAGCTGGACCGGCGTCGCGTCCTTGCTGGACCAGCTGTCCGCGCAGTACCACATGCGGATCGCGTTGGTCGGGGCCGGCGGTTCGGTGATCAGCGATTCCACGAAGCCGTCGGCGTCGCTGCCGCCGACGGCCACCGCCACGATCGACCCGCTGAGCTTCGACACCTCCACCACGCCGGGGGCGCAGCGGCCGGGCATCGATCCGCGGGTGGTCGGCCCGTACCTGCTCACCGCACAGGAATCCTCGGCGCTGCGGCAGCTCGCCGACTATGAGGTGAGCTGTCTGACATCCAAGGGGGTGCAGGCTCAGGCGATCGAGTTGCCCACCGGGAGATACACGGTCCAGAGCAACGCGTCGGATCAGGCAGTGGCCGGCTGCGGGGGACTCGACACACGCATGACCGCGCCGACGGCGACCGAGGCGGGGCCGGCGCCGGCCTCGGTCGCCTTCGAGCCGACGGCGACCGAGGCGAAGCCGTTGGCCGATCTGGCGGCGGCCACAGGCGCCTGCCTGACCCGCCGAGGGGTGACGGTGAAGTTCGACCTGACCGTCACCACCGGCTTCCAGCTGCGCTCCGCACAGACCGAGGTGCTCGAACAGGGGGGACAGTGTCTGCAGGCCGCTCGTATCGATCAACTGCGCCCCTATGTGGCTCCCCCAGCCCAGCTCTACCTCGGCATCGGCACAACCGCCCGTGAGCATTTCGACCTGACCGGGCAGAACCGAAGCAAGATCATTTGGACGGCCGCGCTCGTGTTGGCGATCACCCTGGCCGTGACCACCCTGGTCGGGCTGCGGTTGGTCCGGCCGCTGAGAGCGTTGATCCACACCGCCCGGCAGGATCCGGCCGACTTCGCCCGGGCCCCGGTCACCACCCGGGACGAGACCGGCTACCTGGCCATGGCGTTCAACCAGCAGACCGAGCGCCGCCAGCAGATGGACGCCCAGCGCAAGGCGATGGTCGCGGACATCGCACACGAACTGCGCTCGCCGCTGACCAACATCCGCGGCTGGCTGGAGGTCACCCGCGACGGGCTGGTGGAGCCGACGCCGGACCTGATCACGTCGCTCCACGACGAGGCGGTGCTACTGCAACACATCATCGACGATCTGCAGGACCTGGCCAGCGCCGATGCCGGGACACTGCGGATGCATCCGCAGCCGATGCCGGTCCTGGCGCTGCTGCGACGCATCGTGGTCGCGTACCGTGCGCAGGCCTCGGACCTCGGGGTCGAGGTGGTGGTACAGGCCGAGCCCGGACTGGAGATCCACGCGGACCCCGAACGTATCCGGCAGGTACTGGGGAACCTCGTGTCCAACGCGCTGCGGCACACGCCGCGCGGCGGTCACGTCACGCTGACCGCGATCGCAGATCCGGGCGCCGTCGAGATCAGCGTGGTGGACACCGGAACCGGGATCTCCGAAGCCGACCTGCCGTACATCTTCGACCGGTTCTGGCGGGCGGAGAAGTCACGGAACCGCAGCACCGGAGGCAGCGGGCTGGGCCTGGCCATCGCACGGCATCTGGTGCAGGCCCACGGCGGCACGATCCGGGCGGAAAGCGCTATAGGGGTCGGAACGAATATGACGGTGCGACTACCGTCGCAGACCCCGGAGTATCGGCGCGTGTGACCTCGGCACCCAGCTCCGCCGCCCCGACGGGCGCGATGAGCCGGGCCACCTCATCAGCCGGCTGATTCAGTCGGCGATGCTGACAAGTTCCGAACAAGCACCCGTCACGCTGAAAATGCCGTCGCTTTCGGCGAGCGTGCCGAGATCCCTCGCGCGTTCGCGGCGATCGGCATTGCCGTACTCCGAAAGGATAGAAGTTGACATCACGACCTTCCCGCAGGATCGCCACCGCGGCCAGGCTCGCGGCGGCGGCGGTGCTGACCGCTACGTCCGTGGCGGCGGCCATGGAAACTCCCGCGACCGCGGCGGGTGCGACCGCCTACGCACTTCCGGCGTCCTTGGCCGGCCTGGCGTCGCCCGTCACGCTGCCGACCGGCGAGCAGTTCGACCTCAACGCGCACGGGACGATCACGCCGCTGAACCCCGACCCGCACGCGGACCTGACCGGCTTCGACGACCCCAGAGGGGATCACTATCTGATCCCGTCCGAGGCGATGCCCTATGCCGGCCACCAGTTGGACCTGTCGTTGTTCGATCTGACCAAACTCGCCACCGCGCAGGCGGCTCAGGGCTCCGGCCCGGGTCGGATCCCGGTGCGGTTGTCCTACCAGTCCGGTGTCACCCCGACCGCACCGGCCGGGATCACCCTCACCTCGACCAGCGGTGCCTCGGCCACCGGCTATTTCACGCCGGAGTCCGGCAAGGCCCTGGCGGCGGCGCTGCGTCAGCGACTCGCGGCGGACGTGGCCGCGGGCCGCTCGCCGGGGGCTTCCGGTCTGCCGTCCGGCTTGTCGTCGATGGCGCTGGCCGGCACCACGACGCCGGCGTCCTCGATGGCGCCGGACTCTCGGATGCGGGTCCTGCAGATCAACGCGATCGACGGGTCCGGTCTGCCGGCGAACCTGCCGATCCTGCTGGAGAACACCGACAACTCGCAGATCTCCAGCGTGGTGGCCCCGGTGGTGGACGGCGTCGCGCGAATCGCCGTCCCGGCCGGGAACTACGCCGCCTTCGGGGAGTTCTACCAGGTCGACGCGAACGGCTTCCCGACCAAGGACAGCCTGGTCACGCTTCAGGACTTCCAGGTCCCCGCGACCGGTGACGTCCCGGTGCGGACGCTGGACGCCCGCACCGCGACCTCGCAGGTGAACGTCACCACCGACCTGCCGTCGACGCCGACGGCGTTCGTCGATTTCGCGGTCCGCACCCCGGCCGTCGGGAGAAGTTTCACCATCTACCAGTTTGAGGCGCCCCCGACCGTGATGGCGGTGACGCCGGCGGCGAAGGCGGCCGTCGGGCAGTTCAGCTTCCAGACCCGCTGGAATTCAGCCGGTCCGGCCACCGGCCCGCAGTACCAGTACAACGCGTATTTCACCTCCGATCACGTGGACGCCGACCAGTCCCACACGGCCCACGCCGCTGATATGGCAAAGGTCTCCGACACTTTGGCGGGTGAGCCGGCTTACGGGTCTGAGCCCAGGCGCGTGGAAAGCGCCCCGCAGATACCGGGGCAGGACGCGTTCGGCATCCTGATCGGCAGCACTTTCGCGAACGGGACCACGGGGACCGGCTATTACACGCCCGGCCGGTGGGCCCGCGGGGTGGTCGGGCCGCCCGAGGACGCCGAGGGGCACCCCATCGACCGGTCCTTTGCGCAGGTCGATCCGGTCCAGCTTTCCCACGGAGATCACGAGAAGCACGTGTGGACTCAGGGCCCTTCGACGCCCGGGGTGCGACGGCACGACTCCGAAGACGCCGTCACGTACTGCGGCGCCTGCGTGGGTGGCGGCGGGCTGAATCTGAGCCTGAGCGACATCGGCGACAGCAACGAGGACACCTCGGGGCAGCAAACCGGAAACGTGCAGTCTGCCTACTACTGGAACGGCCGGCCGGTCACCTCGCCCGCAGGCTTCCCGAGCCAACTGGGCCTTGTGCTGGCGACTGTGCCGACGGGTCCGGCGACGGTGCGGGCCGTCATCGACGTGAATCGGGCGCCCCAGGGGGCGACGCAGTCCACGCAGTCCCACACCGATGTGTCGTTCCCGTACACCGGCCAGACCGATCCCGGTGCCACGTTGCCGGCGTCCGACGAGTGCCTGGCGGCCGAGATCGCCGGACATCCGACCGCGGCCTGTCAGATCCTGCCGGTGCTGACGGTCACCTACCGGCTGGCGGGCCTGTCGACGATGAACACCACGACGAAGCCGGTGCAGACGCTGGCCCTGGACATCGGCCACGAGCACTTCGGCAAGTTCGGGCCGCGGGCGGCGGTGACCTGCGCGCAGGTCTCCGTCTCCACCGACGGCGGCACCACCTGGTACGACGCACCGACTGTCGGCGCCGACGGGCACTACGTGGCCTTCTGGCACAACCCCGCCGCCGGGACGTCGATCACGCTGCGGGTCACCGCGAAGGACGCGGTCGGCGGCACCATCACCCAGACCGTCACCAACCCCTACACCGTCGGCTGACGCGGGAGTAAGAGGAATGATGAAGATACGCAGCCTTGTCGCCGTGGCCGGAGCCACGGCATTGACAGCGGCGCTGACTGTGGCGATGACGACGACGGCCACAGCCGCGACGCCTGCTCAAACCGCGGCGCGGCACACCACGAACGTGATGGACGCCTGCGGCCGCCCGGCACCGGGACAGATGCGGTGCTACGCGCAGGTCCGTACCGACGTGGCAGGCGGCCCCGCCGGAGTTCGCGGCGTCCACGGCGGCGCCCGCACCGCTGTCAGCGCGGCGGCCGCGACGTTGCCGTCCGGGCTCGGGCCGGCGGACCTGCACTCCGCCTACAACCTGCCGACCACCGGCGGAACCGACCAGACCGTGGGCATCGTCGATGCCGGCGACGACCCCACCGCCGAGGCCGACCTCGCCGTCTACCGGGCTACCTACAACCTGCCGCCCTGCACCACCGCCAACGGCTGCTTCCGCAAGCTCGACCAGAAGGGCGCGGCCACCCCGCTACCGGCGGATGCCGGCTGGGGTGTGGAGGAAGCGCTCGACCTGGACATGGTCTCGGCGGCCTGCCCGGACTGCAAGATCGTGCTGGTCGAAGGCGACTCCCCCGATGTGGCCGACCTGGCCGCCTCGGTCGACACCGCGGTGGCGGCCGGCGCCACCGAAGTCTCCAACAGCTACGGCACCACCGAGAACACCGAATCAGCCGCCTACGCCTCGCACTACAGCCATCCCGGCGTCGCGATCCTCGCCTCCACCGGCGACAGCGGATACCAGATACCGAGCTCCCCGGCGGTGTACCAGAGCGTGATCGCGGTCGGCGGGACCTCGCTGGTCAAGGCCGCGAACGCCCGGGGCTGGAGCGAGACCGCCTGGAGCGGGGCCGGCAGCGGCTGCTCGGCCTGGTTCGACAAGCCCGCCTGGCAGACCGACCCCGACTGCCCCGGCCGCATGGTCGCCGACGTCTCCGCCGTCGCCGACCCCCAGAACGGTGTGGCCGTGTACGTCACCGACAAGACCAGCCTGGGAGGGCCCCTGGTGCCCGGCTGGAACGTCATCGGGGGCACCAGCGCGGCATCACCGATCATCGCCGGCGTCATCGCGCTGAGTGGCCACCCCGCCCGCTTCCCGAACGCGGCATACCTGTACACGCACACCGACGGGCTGCACAACGTGGTCGGCGGCAATAACGTCCTCGGCGACCAGGACTGCGGCGGCGACTACCAGTGCAACGCCCTACCGGGGTACAACGGGCCCACGGGCCTCGGTACTCCGAACGGACTCGCGGCCTTCTAGTACCAGTACTCCAGCAGCGTTTCGGTGTTTGTGCTGGTCATCGGCCTCGTCCTGATTGTAGGGCGGGGCCGTGATCGTTGGGGCTGGCTCTGCACACTGGCCGCACCTCTGGATCCATCTGATGCTGACACGCCGTATATCGTGTGCCGACCAGGCCGGCGTCTGCTGATGCTGCCACCTTCGCGGCGACGTCCGCACCCGATGCGGTGTGGATTGGCGAAGGCCAACACGGCGACGACTGGAAGCAGCCGGATGCCAGAGGTGAGAGATAGCGCGCCTAACGTCTCCCGCGCGCACGCCGGGCGCGGAGATATTCGGTCAAGAGCACGCGCAGCGCGGCGGGTTTTCCCGGGGAGGCCGAGCGGCGCAGTAGTGCGGGGATGTCGCGGCGGGCAGCGGCCACGGTGAGTTCGTCCAGGCGAATCATGCAGCGGAACATGGCGCGGTGGGCGGGCGGAACGAGGTCCACCATGACCCCGGAACCGCCGAGTCCCTGCTCGACCCGGTCAAGCTGGCCCGAGATCAGGGCGTATACGGTCGGGAGGCCGCGAGCTTGTTCGAGATCGGCGCGGGTGACGCCGTGCTGGTCGAGGGTCTCCTGCGGGATGGTCAGGCGGCCATCTGCCAGGTCCTGGGCGAGGTCGTTGACGAAGTCGAGCCGTTGGGCGGCCTCGATGTACCTGCGGCAGGCGGCACGATAGGCCTCCCGGTCCTGGTCGGGCCCGAGCAAGGTCGCGATGAGCATGAAGGCCGGGAGTGAATATCCGTCGACGTATTCCTGATAGTCGGCGTCGGTGGCGAAGCCGGTGAAGTCGAGGTCTTTGTCCGCCGAGGCGAGGTAGCTCCGAACCCGGTCCCCCACGACGGGATACGCAGCGACGGTGTGCAGCAGCGGACGCAGCTGCGGGTTGGTGCTCTCCCCGCCGGCCAGGGCGTCGACCACCTCGTTCTCCCAGCGCTTGTACGCGTCCTGGCGTCCCTCGACGGGACCGCTGTCGATCAGGTCGTCGGTACGATGCATGAAGGCGATGGCAGCCAACGTATGCGGAATGAGCCTGGCCGGAAGCAGCAAGTCGGCGGCGATGACGATCTCCCGTTTGAATGCTCGGGCCTGCTCCCGCTGGCGGCCGTAGTCCTCGCGCAGTCCGACCTCGTCGATTCCGGCCGCGTCCAGCGCACGATTCCACCCAGCCATCCGACCACCCTTCACTAGCGTCCGAGGAAAGCCTGCCACGTACTCCGCATGCCAACAGAACGCCTCAGCGCACAACATCACGGCTTCAGAATCAGGGGGTGGCGATGGCGGCGAGGACTTTGTCGGTAAGGCGGTGGAGGTACGCTTCAGCCGTCCAAACCGAGCAGCTCGCGCCCCATGCGGACCAGTGTCGCGCGCACCTGTTCGGGGTCGTCGAGTTCGGCTGCGGACAGGGCTCCGTCGTGCAGCAGAACCATGGCGCGGCCCGCGTATTGGGGGTCTGGGTGGCCGGTGCGTTCGGCGAGTTTGACAACGGTGTCCTGGAACCAGGCACGGTGGTCGGCGACGGCACTGCGGACCGGGTCGTCGGGGTCGGGGTACTCGGCTGAGGCGTTGATGAAGTGGCAGCCGCGGAAGCCGTAACCACAGACGACGTCGCCGATAAAGTCCAGTAGCGCGGCGGCGCTTTCCTTCGGACCGGGTTCTTGTTCGAGCAGACCGTCGACGGCAGCACGCAAATCGGCGTCGGTGGCACGCAAGTAGGCCTCGACGAGGTCTTCCTTGGCCGGATAGTGGCGGTAGAAAGTCGCCCTGGTCACGTTCGCCTCGGTGACCAGACGATCCACGGGCACCGTGTGAATGCCCTCGGTATAGAACAGCCGACGGGCCGTCGCCAACAGCCGGTCCTTCGGGCTTGAAGCCATGCTCGACACCGCCACAGCCTACAAGAAGGAACGTTCTGTTGACCACTCCCGACCGGCGCCCTAGAGTCGGCGCCATGAGCAGAACGAACGTTACTTCTACCAGCCTCGCCGCAACAGTGGTCCTGGTGCACGGTGCGCTCACGGATGCTTCGGTGTGGCATGACGTGGCGCGGCGCCTGCAAGCTGCCGGCCACCCCGTCCACGCCCCGGCCCTGCCGATGCGCAGCCTGGATCAGGACGCCGCCTACCTCGCCGGGTTCCTCAGCCACTTGAGTGGCCCGGTGGTGCTCGCAGGTCACTCCTGGGCCGGCTCGGTCATCTCCCACCCGGACATCGCAGAGGTGGGAAACGTCGCCGCCCTGGTGTACGTCGCCGCCTTCCAACCGGACACCGCGGAAAGCGCCGGGGAGCTGAACAATCTGTTCCCCGGTAGCGGGCTCACTCCGGAAAACCTCGCGGTCGTACCGAACGCCCTCGCGGGTAACGATCTGACCCTGCTGCCCGAGCGCTTCGCCGAGGTCTATGCCGCGGACCTGGACCCCGCGGATGCGATGGTTCTGGCCTTCAGCCAGCGTCCGATCGATCCGGCGGCCCTGGCCCAAACGTTCACAGGGCTGCCGACATGGCGCTCAATCCCCTCTTTCGCAGTGGTGTCCACCAACGATCGCTCGCTGCCGCCGGCTGTCTTGCTTCACATGGCCGAACGAGCGGGCTCGCACATCGTCGAGGTCGCGTCCTCGCACGCCGTACCACTCGCCCAGCCCGGGGCGGTCGCCGACCTGATCCAGGAGGCCGCGCGCGCCGCTGTCACCAGCGATGCCGCCCTCTCGTCCTGAAAGGAATCACCACTATGTCCGATTCGAACTTCGGCGCCTACCTGCACCGCAACCAACTGTTCGCGGATACCGACGCCAAGGGCAGGGTTCCCGAGATCCCGTTCATTCCGTTCAAACAGCTGTATCTGATCACCTGTATCGATCCGCGGGTCGAGCCGGCGGCGATCGTCGGCGCGCAGCTGGGTGAGGCGATCATCGCCCGCCACGTCGGGGGTCGCGTCACTCCCTCCGTGATCCGCGACATGGCCTGGATCTGCCACCTTCACGAGAACAAGACCCCGGACGCCGACTGGTTCGAAGTGGCGATCATCCACCACACCGATTGTGGATCTGGCCTGTTCGCCGATCCTGAGCTTCGCCGCGGCTACGCGGCACGCGGCGGCTACGACGAGCAGACCGCAGCGGACATGGCGGTACTCGACCCGCACGCCACTGTCCAGGAGGACGTCAAGCGCCTGCGCAACGCTCCGGAACTAGCCGGCAGCATCGACCGCTTCAAGGTCGGCGGCTATGTCTACGACCTGCGGACCGGCCTGGTCACCACCGTCGTCCCGGCGGCCAAGAGTTCGGGAGGCTTCATTGCCGCCCATACGCCCCCGACCGGGCTGAGCTCGGGGCTCGTTGTGGGTGGGTAGAACACGGTCAGCCAGGCTCGGGAGCTGATTGACTCGGAGCCGGCCTAATGGCTGCCAGCCGCACCGCATCAACCGATGAGCACGGCTGGCAGCACCCAGGGCTCACGAGTCCGCGAAACCGAACCACGCGTTGTTTGGATTACCGACCCTTTCCGGGGTGTACACGCCGTTGCTGGAACCAGAGCAGTTGCTGCTCGTATAGGTCGTGAGAGTCACCGGCGTCTGCCACCACCAGCCGTTGACCGGGGTCTCCCAACCGGGGGTCGCCCAGCAACCGCTGACGTTCTGGTCGTACTGGTTGTAGCCGGAGATCCGGATCGAGTTGGCCTTGTGCAGATTGTCGAAGAAGTCGATCTGCTGGTTGCCGCCGTACGAGGAACTGTTGTCGGTGATGGCTTGCCAGTCGTTGCTGGACGACGTCGGGATGTTCACGACGGCACCCCAGTTCGAGGGAGTCCCGTAGCAGTTATAGGCGGTGTATGTGAAATAGGTCAGACTGCCCTTGAACCACCAGTTCGAGAACCAGGTCTCCCAGCGCCCGTCGGTGTTCACGCACGTCTGGACAGGGTTGCCGTTGTAGTCGGTGCCCTTCAGCAGGAACGAGTCGTTCGTGCCGGAGTTGTTGATCAGGAGCAGCTGCTGGCCGTTCGAGCCGGCGTGCGCGGGGCCCACCGCGACGACGGTGGCGGTGAGTGCGAAAACGCCGGCGAGGACAAGGCCGCCGAGCCGCTTGCGTATGTTCATACTGTCGATCATGCCAGAGCTGATCATCAGTACTCTACTACTGACCACACCAGGCAAGATGCCTGACCCGCGTGCCTGGGGAGTCAGATGAGTCCGCGGGTTCGCAGGAGCCTGCGTTCCAGCGGGGCGAAGACGGCCTGGTTGGCGGCCACGCCCAGGCCGAGGATGAGCAGGACGGTGGCGAAGGCGAGCGGCATGTTCTGGTTGTTGCGAGCCAGGTCCAGGACCTGCCCGATACCCGGACCCAGGCTCGGGGAGACCGCGATCAGCTCGGCGGCCATCAGCGAGCGCCAGGCGAAGGCCCAGCCTTGTTTGAGTCCTGACACGTAGGCCGGCAGGGCCGCCGGCAGCAGGACATGGCGCACGAGTGCGGGTCCGCGGGCACCGAGATTGTCCCCGACCCGGCGATAGAGCGGCGGGATCTGGTCGATGCCGCCGATCAGGCCGATGGTGATCGATGGGACGGCGCCCAGGAGGACGACGGTGTAGATGGTGGCGGGGGTGATGCCGAACCACATGATGCCGATCGGGACCCACGCCACCGACGGGAGGTTCTGGAGTCCGGACAGCAGGGGTGCCAGTGCGGCGCGCAGAGACCGGTTACTGGAGACCGCGAGTCCCAGCAGGGTGCCGATCACCAGGGACGCGGCGAAGCCGATCAGTGCGCGCGACATCGAGCCCCAGAGTGCGGAGCCGATCCGGTAGTGGGCCCAGCCGCCGGTGAGGGCGTCGTAGACGTCGCCGGGACCGGGCAGGACCCAGGCGGGCTTGATCCGGGCGAGGACCAGTGCGTCCCAGACCCCGAACAGGGCGGCGATCGCCAAGGCCGGGGGAAACAGAGTTCTAACCAATGTTCGCCAGGGCGATCTGCGCGGGGCGAGTCCGGTCTCCAGTGCGTCGAGACCGGCTTCGAGAGCGGCCAGTTCCCTGGGTGGCGGAGCGGCGGCGGTCGAGTCAGGCATGGCGGGCTATCTCCTTGCGCAGCTCGTCGGTGATCTCGACGGCCAGACTCGCGACTTCGGCGTCCTCGATGCGGCGCGGATGGTCGATGTCGACCCGCCACTGGCGTGCCAGGCGTCCGGGGCGGGACGAGAGCAGGACGACGCGCTGGCCCAGGCGTGCGGCCTCGCGGACATTGTGGGTGACGAACACGATCGCCAGGGGCGCCTCGGCCGCGGCGGCGCGCTGCCACAGGGTGATCAGCTCCTCGTGCAGGACGTCGCGGGTGATCGCGTCCAGTGCGGCGAAGGGCTCGTCCATGAGCAGGACTCCGGACTGCTGGGCCAGGGCCCGCGCCAGAGCCACTCGCTGACGCATGCCGCCTGACAGTTCGTGGACCCGCTTGTGCGCGGCTCCTTCCAGCCGCACCAGGCTCAGCAGGCGAACTGTCTCCTCGCGGCGAACGGCCTTGGGCACCTTGCGCAGTCGGAGAGCCAGGTCGATGTTCCCGGCCGCGGTGAGCCAGGGGAAGAGCGCCGACTCCTGGAACATCAGTGCCGCGTGCCCGCCGGGCAGGTCGATGCTTCCGGCGGTCGGGGTCTCCAGGCCGGCGATCAGGTTGAGCAGCGTGGACTTCCCGCAGCCCGACGCGCCCAGGACGCACACGAGCTCTCCGGCGGCCACTTCGAGGTCGATGTCCTCCAGAACCGGCACGGCATCCCGCCCGAAGGCCTTGAAGACCCCTGACAAACGTACGGCGACAGGCGCGGCGGTCCCGTGCGCCTCAACGGAGGCTGTAGCGGATTCGCCAGTAGGTTCCAGGTCTGCTGCCCAGGGCGCTGTGCCGGGGCTGGTCACATGGGTCATGGATCTTGTCCTTCGTCACTGGGCACCGAGCCCGTCGGCGCTCACAGCCGGCTGCCCGGCGGCGGCCAGGGCTTGGTTGAGCAGGGTCAGGTCGAAGATGCCGGACAGCGCCGAGGCCTTGATCAGGCCGTCGGCGACGGCGTGGTCCAGGTTGGTCTGGAGACTGCCCGCGACGGGATCCTCGGTCACCGACTCCCGCCCCCACGCGCGCGCGATCACCGCGGGTTTCAGCGGTGTTCCCGATAGCGCCGCGACCTGGGTGTTCACCAATGTCTGCGCGGCGGCCGGGTTGGCCTGGACCCAGGCGTTCGCCGCGATCTCCGCGCTGATCAAGGCTCTGACGGTCTGGGGATGCCCGGCGAGGTAGCCGGTGGCGACCACAAGATCCGTCGTGGCGAAATCGCCGCCCGGCCACAGCGTGCGTTCATCCACGAGCACGTGCCCGCCGCCTTCCAGCACCAGCCGCGAGGCCCACGGCTCGGGCACCCACGCCCCGTCGATCCTGCCGTTCTCGAAGAGCGTGAGAGTCGCCGCGTTGTCAGTCGGCTGCACCTTGACGTCCCCGGACCCCTGCACTGTCGTGGCGTACCCATGCTGCCCCAGCCAGTAACGCAGCGCCACGTCCTGGGTATTGCCCACTTGCGGATCGGCGATCGTCCGGCCCCGCAGTTCCGCGACGGACGTGATCCTCGGGCTCACCACGAGCTCGGCGCCGCCGTCCTCCGCCCCGGCGACGATGGCCAGACCCCGGCCGTGCGACTCGACGAACGCGTTCAGCGCCGAGGAAGGGCCCACATAGGCGGCGTCGAGTTGCCCCGACAACAACGCGGTCATCTCGTCGGGACCGGAGGAGAAGATCTGAGTCGAGAGCTTCGTCGGACCCAGCTTCGCCGCGAAGTACCCCCCGGCCACTCCCACGATCGCTGTGGTGTGGGTGACGTTGGCGAAATACCCCAGACGCAGCGACGCGGCCGGAGCACCCGCGGTCCCGCCCGCCGCACCGCCCTGGACAGCGCCCACCGACGCGGTCGTCTCGGCGTGCACGCACGCGCTCAGCAGGACGGACATCGCGGCTGCGGCGACCATCCCGATCCGGCGTGTCACAGGGCACTGCCGATCTCGCCGAGGGACCGGCCGATCATGCCGGCTGTCAGCGTGTCGCCCGTTGGCTCGTCGACCAACAGGAAGGCGCCGCTGTGCCGGTTCACGGCGTAGTCGTCGGCGACGATCGGCGCGGAGGTCCGCAGCAGCAGCCGCGCGATGTCGTTGGCGCGCAGCTCCCGCGGGTGCGGGCAGGTCTGCAGCGTCGTGATGTCCAGCCGGTGGACGATCTCGGTGACGATCGCCTTGACCGTGCGCGTCGTGTGCCGCAGCAACACCCGGTCGCCGACCCGCAGCGGACGGTCCGCGAGATGGCAGACCGTGGCGCTCACGTCGCGGGTCGTAGCGGGCGCCGAGGCGGTGGACGCGATGAGGTCGCCGCGCCCCACATCGATGTCGTCCTTGAGCCGGACCACGACGGACTGCGGCGCGAAGGCCGTGTCGGCGGCCGTCCCGCCCACGTCGATCCCGGCTATCGTCGAGCGCTGATCCGAGGGCAGCACCACGACCTTGTCGCCGGTGCGCAGGACCCCGGACACCAGCTGTCCGGCGTAGCCGCGATAGTCGTGCTCGGCGGACCGGATCACGTACTGCACCGGGAAGCGGGCCGGCTCGTTCGAAGGGTCGTCGGCGACGGGGATCCGCTCCAGGTGCTCCAGCAGGGTGGGGCCCTGATACCAGTCCATCGAGTCGGAGCACTCGACGACGTTGTCGCCGCGCAGCGCGGAAATCGGGATCGCGGACACCGCCTCGACGCCGAGACGGCGGGCGTGGCCCCGGAGTTCGGTCGCGATGCCGGCGAACACGTCCTCGTCGAATCCGACCAGGTCCATCTTGTTGACCAGGAACACCATGTGGGGGACGCGCAGGAGCGCGGCTATCGCCAGGTGCCGTCTGGTCTGCTCGACGACGCCGTGGCGCGCGTCGATCAGGATGGCCGCCAGGCGGGCCGTGGAGGCGCCGGTGACCATGTTGCGGGTGTACTGCACGTGGCCGGGGGTGTCGGCCAGGATGAACCGGCGCCCGGGGCTGGCGAAGTACCGGTAGGCGACGTCGATGGTGATGCCCTGCTCGCGCTCGGCCCGCAGGCCGTCGGTCAGCAGCGCCAGGTCGGCCGAGGCCAGGCCGCGGTCGCGGGAGGCCCGCTCGACGGCCGCCAGCTGGTCCGGCATCACGGCCTTGAGATCGTGCAGCAGCCGGCCGACGAGCGTGGACTTGCCGTCGTCGACGCTTCCGGCGGTCGCCAGTCGCAGCAGATCCGCGGTCTCGGGCGGGTGCGGCGCGAAGCATTCGGCCTTCTCTGGCTTCTCTTGGTGGAGCCCGGTTGCCGGTGTCATCAGAAGTAGCCCTCTCGCTTTCGGTCTTCCATCGCGGCCTCGGACATCCGGTCGTCGGCCCTGCTCGAGCCCCGCTCGGTCAGGCGCGAGGAGGCGATCTCGGCGATCACCTCGGCGACGGTCGCCGCCCGCGAGTCGATCGAGGCGGTGCAGGACATGTCGCCGACGGTGCGGTAGCGCACCGTCCGGCTCTCGACCCGCTCGCCGGCGCGCGGACCGCCCCAAGCCCCGGGGGCCAGCCACATGCCATCGCGGAGGAACACCTCGCGGGTGTGGCTGAAGTAGATCGACGGCACCTCGATCCGCTCCTGCTCGATGTAGGACCAGACGTCGAGCTCGGTCCAGTTCGACAGGGGGAAGACCCGGACGTGCTCGCCGACACGGTGCCGTCCGTTGTAGAGATGCCACAGCTCAGGACGCTGACGCCGCGGATCCCACTGGCCGAACTCGTCGCGCAGCGAGAACACCCGCTCCTTGGCCCTGGCCTTCTCCTCGTCCCGGCGACCGCCGCCGAAGACCGCGTCGAAGCGGTGCGAGCGGATCGCGGCGAGCAGAGGGACGGTCTGCAACGGGTTGCGGGTGCCATCCGCGCGTTCGGTCAGCCGGCCGTCGTCGATGTAGTCCTGCACGGCGGCGACGTACAGGCGCACTCCGGCCAGCGCCCCGATCCGGTCCCGGTACTCCAGGACCTCGTCGAAGTTGTGGCCGGTGTCGACGTGCAGCAGGGGGAACGGGAGCCCGGCCGGCGCGAACGCCTTGCAGGCCAGGTGCAGCATGACGATCGAGTCCTTGCCCCCGGAGAACAGCAGGGTCGGCCGTTCGAATTCGGCGGCCACCTCGCGGAAGATGTGCAGCGCCTCGGCCTCCAGGACGCCGAGATGTGAGAGCGTGTAGTCGCGCGGTCTCGCCAGCCCCATTGCAACCCCTGGTTCCCTCGTCCCGGGCACGGTCGTCGTGTGTGGAACCGTCGTCATGTGTGGATCCCGCATTCGGTCTTGGCCGAGCCGGCCCAGCGGCCGTCACGGTTCTCGCTCGGTCGCGTGCACGGCGCGCACCCGACGGACGCGTAGCCCTGGGCCAGCAGTGGGTTGACGATGATCTGATGCCGCGCGGCGTACGCCTGGAGATCGGCCTCGGTCCAGTGGGCCAGAGGGTTGATTTTCACCATCCCGCGGGCCGCGTCATAGCCGACGACGGGTGTGTCGGCCCTGATCGGCGACTCCTCCCGGCGGACTCCGGTGACCCAGGCGAGGTAGGGGCCCAGAGCCTGGTTCAACGGCACGACCTTGCGCAGCCGGCAGCACAGGTCCGGATCCCGCTCGTGCAGCCGCGGGCCGAACTGCGCGTCCTGCTCGGCGACGGCCTGGGCGGGGGTGACGTCGACGAGGGTGATGTCGCAGACCGCCGCGACGGCGTCCCGGGTGCCGATGGTCTCCGGGAAGTGGTATCCGGTGTCCAGGAACAGGACGTCGACGCCGGGGACTGCCTCGGCTGCCAGATACACCAGCACTGTGTCGGCCATCGAGGAGGCGACGACCAGCCTGGGACCGAACGCCGTGCCCGCCCAACGGAGGATCTCCAGGGCGTCGGCCCCCTGGAGTTCGCGGCCTGCCCGGACCGCGAGCTGTTCCAGGTCACCGGTCAATCGAGTGCTCTTCTGCATGCGCTCCCCTGCTTTCCCGGCTCGAACCATTGATGAAAGACGCGCCACGGACGGTGATACCGCCCATAGCGGCTTCCGTCATGTCCACGGTCGAGTTCTTTAATTAGGCTTTACTCGGCGTCACGCCGTCGAGACCTGTGAGTTGCGGAAACCCGACTTGGCAGGAATTCGCCAACAGCCGCGTGCGGCACCGAAGAACTCCACGTCATCGCTCCTGAGCTGCGCATACATCACCGATGATCGTGCACCATAGGTGTAGACCAGGTATTGACGAGCCCGACTGCCGTCTTGACTCCTGATATCGCCGAGCGTACTTTCCGGAGCGTCCGGCGGCCCTTTTCGACATCCGCCGGACAAGTGCCCGGCAGGCGTCCGGCGCAATCGCGCCGCATTTCCATTTTGTTTCCGAAAGGTGTCGGTCGTTATGCGTGTCCTCATTCTCGGCGGCGACGGCTTCTGCGGCTGGCCGACGTCCCTGCACCTGTCGGACCTCGGTCACGACGTCACCATCGTCGACAACCAGAGCCGGCGGCGGATCGACCTCGACCTGGAAGTCGAGTCCCTCACCCCGATCCGGCCGCCCGGCGAGCGCATCCGGGCCTGGCGGGAGGTCTCCGGACGGGACATCGGCCTGGTCCGCCTCGACCTGGCGACCGAGTACGAGCGGCTGACCGCGCTGCTCGCCGAGCTGCGTCCCGACGCTGTCGTGCACTTCGCCGAGCAGCGCGCCGCGCCGTACTCGATGCGCTCGGCGACGGCCAAGCGCTATACGGTCGACAACAACGTCCGCGCGACGCACAACCTGCTCACCGCCCTCGTCACCAGCGGCGTCGACGCCGCGCTGGTGCACCTCGGCACCATGGGCGTGTACGGGTACGGATGGTCGGGGTCCGCACCGATCCCCGAGGGCTATCTGACCGTCAAGGTGCCGACCCCCGACGGCGACCTGGAGCGGGAGATCCTGCACCCGGCCAACCCGGGCTCGGTCTACCACCTGACCAAGACGCTCGACCAGCTGATGTTCGCGTTCTACACGGCCAACGACCGGCTGCGGATCACGGACCTGCACCAGGGCATCGTCTGGGGGACCCAGACCCCGCAGACGGTCCGCGACGAACGGCTGATCAACCGCTTCGACTACGACGGCGACTACGGAACCGTCCTCAACCGCTTCCTCATGCAGGCGGCCATCGGGCACCCGCTCACCGTGCACGGGACCGGCGGGCAGACCAGGGCGTTCATCCACATCCGGGACACCGTCCGGTGCGTCCAGATCGCTTTGGAGAACCCGCCGGAAGCCGGGGCGAAGCCCGCCGTCTTCAACCAGATCACCGAGACGCACCGGGTGTACGACCTGGCGAAGATGGTCAGCGACCTGACCGGGGTCGAGATCGCGCACCTGCCGAACCCACGCCGGGAGGCCGTGGAGAACGATCTGGTGGTCCGCAACGACCGGTTCCTCGCGCTCGGCCTGAACCCGACCACCCTGTCCGACGGCCTGCTCGCCGAATGCACCGACATCGCGGCGCGCTACCGGCACCGGGTCGACCTGTCGAAGATCATCGCGAGGTCGGTGTGGCGGGCCGGGATGCAGACCGCCGAGGACCTGATGACCGAACTGCCGGACGGGACGGACCCGCTCGTCCCGACCGTCGCCCAGCCCTGAGTCGGAAGAACCGGAGGGAACCAGTCATGGTGAAGCGGGACCGCGTGCGCGGCATGAACGCGGCCCTGGCCAGCGGCGAGGCCGGCGTCGGCGAGATGAGGCCGGCCCGCTCGCCGATGCGGCCCCGGCAGCTGGCCGTCGCGTCCGTCGTGGCGATCGCCGGATCGGGCCTGGGCCTGGTGACGTACCACAAGGTGGCCACGAAGACGCCGACCTTCAGCGGCCAGGTGACGCCGTCGCACACCTACTACCTCAACTTCCCGACGACCGGGACGGTGCTGACGCTGACGGTCAAGCCCGGCGAGCACGTGAAGGCCGGACAGCCGCTGGCCACGATGGACAGCAGCGTCGCCGCGGCGGACCTGTCGGCGGCGCAGGCCGCGGTCACCGCGGACACCGCGGTGGTGGCCGCCGACGAGGCTCCGCAGGCCTCGCCCACCGAGCAGGCACAGGACCGGCTGAGCCTCACCCAGGCGACCGCGGCCGTGGCCACCGCCAAGAGCGCGCTGAACCTCGCGCAGACCAACGACCAGCACACGATCGCCGAACAGACGGCGGTGGTCACCGGGGATCAGAACACTTACAACACCGACAACGGCCACTACACACAGCAGTGCGCCCCGTCCTCCGCCACGACGTCATCGTCGGGCCCGACGCACACGCCCTCCTCCAGCCCCAGCCTCAGCACCACACAGAGCAGCAGTACGAGCCTGGCGCAGATGCAGTTCTGCCAGAACCTGCAATCGCAGGTGAACCGTGACTCGACCGAGTTGTCCACGGCTCAGGCCGAGTTGGCGAAGGTGCAATCCTCGACCCAGTTGGAGGAGACGCATGATGCGGACGACGTGACACAGAGCGAAGCGATCCTCACGGCCGCGCAGCAGAAGGTGTCCGCCGCGGCCCAACCGCTGACCTCCGCGGTCATCGCCCAGGCCAAGGCGGACCTGGCGACCGCGCAGTCCCAGGTCGCCAGTGACCAGCTGGCCGTGCGGAACGCGACGCTCACGGCCCCGGCCGACGGCGTCGTGGCCGACGTCGCGGGAGCGGTCGGGGACATCACCGGATCCGACGGCGTGCACAGCTACGTGGGCCCGGCCGCCCAGCCGGGGACGGAGGCGAATCAGCAGCCTGGCTTCCAGTTGTTCGTGCCGCCGGCGGCCGCCAACGGCGGGACCGGGCAGGCGTCCGCCTACCAGCCGCTCATCACCGTCTACGCGGGCACGCTCGACGTCGTCGCCCAGATACCGGAGCAGAACATGACCACCGTGCACGTCGGCGAGCCGGCGAAACTGGGCTTCTCGGCGACGCGGACGTCGGTGACCGGCAAGATCGGCCAGGTCATGCTCGACCCGGCGCGCGTCCCGGGGACGACGACGTACTACGACGTCCTGATCTCGATGGACACGGTCCGGCCGGAGATCCTCGCCGGCATGACCGTGGACGTCGAGCTGTTCTGATGCCCGCCACGATGGACGACGCCAAGGGCCTGGCCCTGCTCTCGGTCAACCTCGTGGTCCTCGTACTGGTCGTCTGGCAGCCGCTGTCGCGCCGCCACGACGATTCGGACCAGGGCACGGACCGCCTGGTGAAGCTGCCACCGTTCCGCAAGCCCTCGACGCGGCGCCTGCTGGCGTTCCTGGCCGTGGGACTGGCGGTGAGCACCGGCATCATCGGGATGCGCGACTTCCAGGTGCTCAGGGTGTACCAGGTCTTCCTGTCCGATGTGGTCGGCACGATCGACCGCGACCCGGCCGCCGCGACCGCCTACGCCGAGCACATCACGCCCCTCGTTCCGGCGGCGGTCGTGGGATATCTGATCACGATCGCGGTCGTACTGCCGGCCACTCCCGGCCGCCGCATCGTGATCCTGCTGCACGCGCCGCTGTTCGTCGCGGTCTGCGTCGCGTCGGACAGCCTCATCGGACTCGCCGGGACGGCGGCCGGCGTCCCGGTGGGACTCGTCCCGATCGCCGGGATCTACCTGGAGTACACCCTCGGCTTCATGATGATCTTCCGGCTGTCCTTCACCACGTACGCCCTGCCGCGAGTCACTGCGCAGCCGGATCTGCGGCGCGGCGACTGGCATGACACGCTGACACTGCTGTCCTGCCTGATCGGGGCGACCGGGATCATCGGGACCCTGGCCCTGGTGATGATCGAGGCCGTCGGCGACCACCCGGTGACGGTGTTCGTCATCATCGTCAGCCTGCGCACCGCGGTCTCGGACTTCGTCTACATCCTGCTCGGGCTGGTCAAGTGGACCGGTAGCCGCCGACCGCGGCCCGGCCCCGAGCGACCCGCGCTGGACGTCATCATCCCGGCCTACAACGAGGCGGTGGGGATCGAACGATTGCTGCGCTCCATCGACCGCGCGGCGGCGGCCTACGGCGGACCCGTCCGGGTGATCCTGTGCGACGACGGTTCGACCGACGAGACGAGCGCGCTCGCCGAGGCCACGATGCTCGCCTACGGCCACGCGACCGGGGAAGTGATCCAGGGTGCTCACGGCGGGAAGGCCAAGGCGCTCAACCTCGCCCTCCAACGGTGCACCGCGGACTACGTATACCGGTTGGACGCCGACTGCGCGATCGACTCGGACGCCTTCGTTTACAGCATCCCGCATTTCCTGGCCGATCCCCGGGTCGGCGTGGTCGGCGCGCTGACCGTCCCGAAGGAGCCCTACAGCACCTGGATCGACCGGATGCGGGCCATCGAGCAGATCTTCAACTTCGGATTCTCGCAGGTGATGCTGTCCCAGGTCGACGCGGTGCCGTGCATCCTGGGCAGCTTCACCGCGTTCCGGCGCGAGGCGGGTCTGGCGCTCGGCGGGTTCGTCAGCGGGATGTTCGGCGAGGACGCTGAGTTCACCTGCGGGCTGGGGCGGCTCGGCTGGCGGGCGGCGCTGGATCCGCGCATCGTGTCCTACGAGGACGTCCCACCGACCGTCAAGGACCTTCGCGTACAGCGGTTCCGATGGGGAATGGGAGGGCTGATGAACTTCGGCCGCTTCACACCGTTCGGCAACGGGGCTCCGGGACCGCGGTTCTGGTATCAGCTCCCGAAGAGCGCCGGGATCAGGCTGTTCTCACCGGCGCACTTCTTCATCATGATCCTGGCGCTCCAGTACGCGGCGATCGTGCCCGGCGCGCAGCACAACATCCTGAAGTTCTTCGGCTTCTTGCTGATCTCGTTCCTGCCGGGACTGGTGCCGCGTCTGATCATCCTGGTCTACTACCGACGGCTCGACGTACTGCCGTGGGCGCCGCTGTGGCTGGTGTTCGCGATGCTCAAACGGGTGTTCCTGCTGGAGGCGATCCTGGCCTGCGGAGTCCGCCCGGTCCGTCCGCCGCTGGCGGTCCGGGGCCGCTATCCGACGTGGAGCGCGTTCTGGCGCCCCGCCGCCGCCAGGGCCCGCTCAACCACCCTTCCCTGACGCGGCGAGGGCGGACAGGATGCCGAGCGAGACCTGGGGAAAGGGGCCGGCGCAGGTCGGACAATACGCGGACTGGGCCGGATCGTTGAGCCAGTAACCGTCGACCGTCCCCTGCACGGGCCCGATGACCTTGACGACGGCCTGCGCGGTCACCGCGTGGCCCGTCGGGTTCGTGCTGATCCCGGCCAGGATCTTGGCACCGGCGTTGCTGTGCCGAGCCTGAGCCGCCGCCGCGGCGACGAAGGCGTCGTACTTGGCCATGTCTGTTTCAGAGCCCTGCGCCTGGATGTCGATGACGTCGGCGTCGCCGGCGATCGAGCCGACCAAGCCGGAGGCGAGGAACCGGCTGTAGCGGTCCTGGGCACCGGCGGACTTCGTCAGGTCGACCGCCGGGGTGGCAATGAACAGCAGATGGTGCTGGTGGACCAGTTGTGCGGCCAGCTTGTCGTAGTGCGCCGGATCGAGCTGTTCGGCGACAGGGGTCTGCGACCAGCTCTCGTTGTCGTAGAGCACGGCCCGGATTCGCGGGTCGAGCTTGCCGGAGCTCACGGCTGCCTGGAGGGCGGCGTAGCTGGTGAAGCTGGCCGTGGGCGTGCTGGTCCAGCCGTCGGGGACGGACCAGTCCTTGGCGTTGGTGATCACGTAGGCTCGCGGCGTGTCAAAGAACTGTTTCGTCAGAATCCCGGTGGTGTCGGCGGCGCGCAGCTGAGTCAGCGTACTGCCACCGATGATCCATGACAGAGCGCCGGTTCGGCCACTCTGGGAACCGGACGGGGATGTTGGCGCAGAGTTGGCGGGTGCCGACGTCGGCGGCAGGGATGTCGGTGGCACAGATGTCGGTGGCACGGATGTCGGTGGATGTGAGGCACGGCCAGTGCATCCGGCTGTCGCGGCGATCGCGAGCCCCAGCGCGGCGATGCCGAACCGGCGCAAAACCTTCACAGAGCTCCACCATCCATCCCATCTTGGTGATGAGTCCGATTATGGGACCTCGACGGTAGGCGGCGGGTTAAAAGCTTGGCCAAATGCCGATCAATCCCGCACACGCACGAAAGGCTTCTTGTCCGATGGATTCCGGACATGGCGAACGCATCCCCAGTGAGGTGGCAACGTCCGGATATCAGGGTATGTAAAGGCTCAGCCCGCGGCGGCGCGGCCCGGTCTGACCGTCCCCGCGCCGTCGGCCACCCGGAGCGACAAGAAGGTGAAAGCCCGTGTTCGAGCAGACGGAAGAACAGAGAGGATCCGGGAGCGGCATAGCCGTGACCCGGGGCGAAGAGCTCGTCTACTTGGAGCTGTGCCGACGGGGCACGGCGACCACCGCCGAGCTGGCAGAGGCGCTGACAATGGCGCAGGACGACGTCCTGCAGCTGCTCACCGGCCTGCACAGCCGGCGGCTGGTGCGGATGTCGGAGAACGGCGCCCGAACCCCGTGGTCCGCCGCGGCACCGGACGTGGCGATTGAGCGCATGCTCAGCAAGCGCGAGCAGTCCGAACGCCGACTACGCGAGGAGATCACGCGGCTCCTCGACGGCTACCACCGCGAGCGCGGGCGCCGCGATCCCGGCTGCGCCGACCTGGCCGAGGTCGTCACGGGACGCGACGCCATCGCAGAGGTCTGGCTGTCCATGTTGGCCGGCGCGCGCCGGGAGGTCTCGGTGCTGGACAAAGCGCCGTTCGTCCAGGACGACACCGTCGGCCCGGAACTGGAGGTTCTGGAGCGGGGGGTCCTGTGCCGGGCGGTGTACGAACGCTCAGCGCTGCTGTTGCCCGGGCATCTGGAACAGGTCCGGATGCTGATAGCCGCCGGGGAGGAGGCGGTCGTGGTCACCGAGCTGCCGTTCAAGCTGGCCGTCGTGGACCGGCGGTGGGCCCTGCTGCCCGTGGCATCGGGCGCGGAGTTGGACGGCGCGTTGATCGTTCGGCCATCGCCGATGTTGGACGCGCTGGTGCAGACGTTCGAAGCCCAATGGGCGCGGGCCATGCCCATACCGGCGACGGCCGGCCGTGGTGATCCGCGCGACCAGACCGGGACCATCAGCGACGGCAGCGCCCCGACCGGCGGCCGGTCAACCGATGGGCAGCGCCTCGGGGCCCTGGAACTGCTGACGCTGCTGACCGCCGGGATGACGGACGACGCGATCGCCCGGCAGCTGCGGGTGTCGGCGCGCACCGTCCAACGGCGGGTCAGCGAACTGATGGAAGAGCTGGGCGCGCGCAACCGGTTCCAAGCCGGGGTGCAGGCGGTTCGGCGGGGACTGCTCTAGAACCGGCGCGGACCCACGAAATCGGGCATCGAGGTCAACCGGGGCAAGGCTCAGTACCTGTGGATCAGCTCGGTGGAGCCGTACCCTCCCGAGCGATCGATTCGCAGGTCGCTGAAGTAGGCCGACGCGCCGATGTCGGCTGGGAGGGCACGCCTGTGTGGGCCTACACCCACCCGGCCTCCGCAGCCAGCGGCGACATAGACAACAGCGAAGGCTGGCGCCGCCAAGGCCGGCGGAACGCTTTCGCCAAGGTGCTGCCGGCGCCGATGCGGCCGAACCTCCCCGACGACGACATGATCGTGCAGTCTCCTATCCCGCGGTCGGGGAAGGCACCCACCGTCGAGTACTGCCTTCCGGAATGACGCGGTCCACGCTCGAAAAGTCGATCACCAGTGGGCCGGGCGGCGGAGTGGGCGGCCGCCACGTCGGCGACCGTACCCGCCCCTGCCCGCCCGGGCCCGGTACGGTCGCCGGGCTCGAAGGCCGGCGAGCGGTTCGGCTCAAGCGGCGACGACGTCACCTCCGCTGTCGCCTTCCCAGATGACGTTTTGGCGTTCGTACAGGACGCGAAGGCCCGCGCGCAGCATGTTGTTCAGAGAAGGATTGGCGCCTTCGGAACTGGGCTTGGCAACCTCTGTGACCAGCCATCGGCAGCCCGCTTCCCTGGCCACCTCGGCGCGGGCGGCTATCAGCGCCGACTGCGCGCCCTGCCCCCGGTGGCCGGCCAGGGTCGCACCGGAGTTCAGGTGGCCGAGCTCGCCATCGATGAACAGGCTTGCGCCGGCCACGATGTCGGACCCGTCCCAGACCGCGAACGGATGAAAATCCGGGTGCGAGGCCAGTGCCGTGTACATGTCGGTGAGCCCCTCGTACGGTTGGCCGAAGAAGGTTCCGATGATGACCGAGGCCCACTCCTGCGCGTCGCTTTCGGTGACCGGGCCGACCCGAAGGTTCGTGGCCCCGACCGGTCGGGCCTCGCCGATCGGGCACGCCAGCTTCAGGAGGGTGGTGCCCGGCCGCAGGTTGCGGGTGGCCAGAATGGACTCCCAGTTCTCGGGGCGTGCCGACGGGGCGATCTGGATGGCGGCGCGAGGGCTGTCCTGAGCTCGGTAGAAGTCCAGGACCCGGTCGATCAGCTCGGCGCTGACCGGCTCGCGGGTGCCGAATCCGAGCGCCTTGCTCCAATATCCCGAAGGATCGTTGCGCACGGACAGCGCGACACCGTCGGCGATGCGGGTGGTCGCGAGCCCGAGCAGAGATCTGGCCGGCTCCGGCGTGTTCGTCTCGCAGCGATACATGAACTCGGCCTCAAGGCCCTCGGTCACTGCGGCTGCGAGGGTGGCGGAAATGGTGTGCATACCAGTCCGGATGCGCGGGCGACCGCCGAAGTTCGATCCCGCGGCGAATTATTCTGGAAGTCGTGGCGGCCGCGGCTTGTGCAGCAGCTGCACCTTCCGGACCCGACCTCCTTCAAGGCTCTGTACCCACACCACTCCGGGTGGGCAGTGAAACGGGTCATAAGGCGGATTGACCAGATCCGCTTCCCAGATGACAACGTTCTGGCTGGCCACGACATTGACGATGCGGTGACGTACACCGTCCTCCAGGTCCGAGTGCATCGCCCGGATCAGGCTCTGCCGGCCTCTGGTGACCCGCCCGGTGGGCCAGACGGTCTCCACCGTAGAAGAGAAGCGCGCACCCACGGCCTCAGCGAACCTGCCGTCATAAGGAGCGCGCATCATCTCCTCGGCGACCCGGCGGTGCGCGGCGGCATGCGCGCTCACGTCACCGTACGCGGCGTCCACCGTCGCCTGCAGCGCCGCACCGAGTTTGGCGCGGGCCTCATGGAGCCGACTGCGTACGGTACCCACGGGAACCCCGCACACGGTCGCGATGCTCTCGTAACTCGTCACGTCGGTGAAGTAGCGCAGCATCGTCACCAGCCGAAGCGTCGGTGAGAGCTGGTCGAGCACGTGCCAGATCCAAGCACCCGAGACCTGACGGTCCAGCAGTTCGTCCGGGTCGGGTTCCGTTGACGGCAGGTTGAGGAGGACCGCGTCGTCAACGGTCGTGGTGTACCGCGCACGCAGCTGGGCACGGCAGACGTTGCGCACCACCGTGGAAAGCCACGACGCCACCGCGTCGGGATCACGGAGATCCCCGATCCGGCGCAGCGCGATCAGTGTCGCGTCCTGTACCGCGTCCTCGGCCTCCGGAACGTATCCCAACAAGCTCAGCGCGATCTTGTGCATGCGGGGCCGGTGCCGGGCGAGCAGCAGCCCCAGGCTTTGGACGTCTCCGCTCTGCGCTTCGCGAACCAGACTCGCATCAGACGGCGCCCCGCCGGCTCCACCTGCGTCCCCGAACGTGCCCGCCATGCCCATGTCCGCAACCTAACATGGAGCCTTACGGTCGAGATGGCGGTGGCCATCTCGACCGCTCGGGATAGCTGGAAGCGCTGCCGTTTAGCCGCCGGCGCAGGCGTTGAGCCTATTCTCTCCGCCTCGATCGCAGGCACGACCAGCGCCGAGGGAAACAACCACGTCGAAGCGCGTGACCCTTGGCCGCCCGTGCACGTTCAGCCTGCTCGGTCGTGGCGCCGTCAGGTCGGATCGGGGATGGCTGCTTCCAGGCAGAGATCTCGCTGGGGCTCGTCACGCGGATCCAGCTGAGCCGATGGAGATCGGCTCAGCGTAGAGCGGGTGTCGCTCTGCGAGCCGGCGTACACGGGCTCGCAGAGATTGCAGCTCCGCTGCTCCGTCATCGGCGACGAGAGCTTCGGCGATGATGTCGGCGGCTTCAGCGAAGTCTTCGTCGGTGAAGCCGCGGGTGGCCAGCGCGGGGGTGCCGATGCGCAGGCCGGAGGTGACCATCGGTGGTCGCGGGTCGAACGGGACGGCGTTGCGGTTGACGGTGACGCCGACGTCGTGCAGGCGTGCCTCCGCCCGGCGGCCGTCGAGCGGCGAGTTCACCAGATCGACCAGGACTAGGTGGACGTCGGTGCCGCCGGTGGCTATGCGGATTCCCGCCTCTGCACAGTCTGGGGCTGACAGCCGCTCGGCGAGGATGGCCGCTCCCCGCAGCGCCCGCGACTGCCGGTCACGGAATTCGGTACTCGCGGCGATCTTGAAGGCCACGGCCTTCGCGGCGATCACGTGCTCCAGCGGGCCGCCTTGTTGGCCTGGGAACACCGCGGAATCGATCTTCTTGGCGAGTTCGCCTCGGCACAAGATGACTCCCCCGCGGGGCCCGCCGAGTGTCTTGTGCGTCGTCGTGGTCACAACGTCGGCGTGGGGAATCGGATCGGGATGCAGTCCGGCCGCGACCAGTCCGGCGAAGTGCGCCATGTCCACCATCAGCCTTGCGCCGACCTGGTCGGCGATGTGCCGGAAGCGGGTGAAGTCGAGGTGGCGCGGGTAGGCGGACCAGCCGGCGATGATCAGCTTCGGGCGGTGCGCGAGGGCCAGGCGTTCCACCTCGTCCATGTCGACGAGTCCGCTCGCCGCATCGACGTGGTAGGCCGCGACGGCATACAGCCGGCCGGAGAAGTTGATCCGCATACCGTGCGTCAGATGGCCGCCGTGGGCGAGGTCCAGGCCCAGGATCGTGTCGCCCGGCTCGAGCAGCGCGGCCATGGCCGCGGCGTTGGCCTGGGCTCCGGAGTGCGGCTGGACGTTGGCGTGTTCGGCGCCGAACAGCTCCTTGGCTCGGTCGATCGCGAGCTGCTCGACGACGTCGACGAACTCGCATCCGCCGTAGTAGCGGCGTCCGGGATAGCCCTCGGCGTACTTGTTGGTCAGCACAGAACCCTGTGCCTCGAGGACGCCGACCGGCGCGAAGTTCTCCGAGGCGATCATCTCCAACGTGGACCGCTGCCGGTCGAGCTCGGCCGCGACGGCCGCTGCGATGTCCGGGTCGACGACGGCCAGTGGCTGCTGGAAGCTGTTCATGGATCAGCCCGCCCGGGTCAGGTCGGCATACGCGGCGGCGTCGAGGGTCTCGCCGAGCTCTTCGACACGCACGCGGAACAGCCAGCCCTGTGCGTACGGATCGGTGCCGATGGATTCCGGTGTGGCGGCGAGGTCATCGTTGACCTCGATGACCTCGCCGGTGACGGGAGAGTACAGGTCGCTGACCGACTTGGTGGACTCCAGCTCGCCGCAGGGTGTGCCGGCGGCGACGGTCTGGCCCACGGCGGGCAACGCCACATACACGATGTCGCCGAGGGCTTCGGCCGCGAAGGCGGTGACGCCGATCGTGGCGTGTTCGCCTTCGATGCGGAGCCATTCGTGTTCGGAGGTATACAGCAGATCAGGCGGAAGCGTCATGGCGCCGGAGCTCCGTTTCGTCGAACGCGTCGGGGGACGCGTGGCGGGAACTCCCCCTCTGTCATGGCGCCTGAGAGTTTCGCCGTCGGTTACGACGGCTTTCACCGTGGGCGAGGCGCGCGGATGCGCCTGCTTTCCAGAGTGGCCTGGCCTGGAGCGGTGACTGGTACCTGAGAGATTGACGGGGAGTTTGCTCCTTCGGCGCCCTGACCGATGGACAGGGGCTCTCCCGCTCTGGCTCGTGCGGCCCGATATTCGGTTGTGGTGTGGAACCGTACGCGCCGCGGAAGCCGTTGTCCATCCCCGACGGCGCCGTCTCGTGGAACAGGACGTCTCACTTCTTGAAACCAGGGCCTTGTCACCGCCCGAGCCTTCTCCCTGGACTCGCCGGCAGCCAGACAACTCAATACCGGGCTGCACGAGCCAGAGCGGGAGAGCCTCGCGGCGGAAACGCAAGCGGGCGCCGAAGCTGCGGAATTCATCCGCTCGTTTGCCGAGGTCGGGAGCGCTCGACCAGCTCCGTCGCCTTCGCCGCCGACAGCACCAGCCTGAAAGCTCTGTCGTAGCTCGACGTACGGTTGTTCCGCCAGCGCGTTGGCAGGCAAAACGGCGTACGGAAGCGCTCCGTTCGCGCAGACCGTCACACCGACTCGGTCAGGACCTGACCACCCATACCGGGGCGATGACACAGGCTGTCACTGCCGCCGGCAGGGCACCAGGAGTCGGGGTCGGCGATTGACGGTTCAGTGCGAACGGCGGGCGCTACCTGGCGGCGAGGATCAGTCGCCGGGCTGGTTACCGCGCGAGTTCGGGGCGTAGGGGTCGTTGCAGCCGCCGCGGGCACCGTCGAGGTTTGTGCCGTTGTACCAGTGGAGCCAGCCCCACTCGACGCAGCCGCTGTGGTTGATCTCCGCGCCCGCGCGCCATGCGTCCGGCTGGTCGATCGGGGTGTCACCGTGGGCCCACTCGCTGTCTGCGCCGGTGTTGCCTTGGCTGGCGGTGTCAGTGGCCACCTGTTGCAGCAGCGGGCCGTACGGGGTGCTGACGTACAGGGTGACCGTGGCGCTCTGGTTTTGGGCCTGGAAGGTCGGGTCCCAGGTCCAGTAGGCCCCGACGCGGTCGTTGCAGGAGTCCCAGTACTGGTCGACCCAGCCGGCGGAGACCCCCTGGTACATGTATTGGGCGTGGTCGCCGATCCAGACGTCGCCGCAGCTCGCGCTGGCCCGCGGGGCGGCCGCGCCAGCGGTGCTCGCGGCGCCCAGGGCGGTGCCTGTGGCGAGGGCGGCCGTGGCGGTGGCCATGGCGAGGGTGCGGCGCAGAACAGGTGTGATCGATGCAGGCATGATGTTCCTCATCTCAGGTGGCGTGAGCGTCGGCAAAGGCGGCTCTGACGGCTGCACAGGTCTGCCGCGTGCGGTAGGCGACGTGGAGTCGCCGACTGGGTCGGTCTTGGGCGAAGCGACAGGACTGGGCTGGTTGAGGCGGTCGGGAAGGTCCCGTTTCCAGGGCCGGTCCGGGGTACGTAACTCAGGCTGTTGATAGCACAAATTGGCGGCTGCCTTCGCCTCCGCTTGCGCCGTGCTTGGCGGAAGCGGTAGGTCCAGACTGCCTGCGACGCCCTGGTGAAGTCACGTTTCCCGCACGAATCCGCACACCTCTGAGCAGCTGAGCGGGGGGCCGGAACCCCGCCCAGCTGGCAGCACGCCAAGTTTTCGACAGTCGCGGTCGCATGTCTTCAGCAACAGCCGCGACCTGATTCCAACGTGCTTTGACTCAGTCCCCGGCGGTGCCGGTCGACTCGGGGCGTTGCCGCGGTCGGGGTAACGCCGGGCTGGGCTGAGCGGCCCCCGCTCCCGGCGGGACCACGTCGTGGATGTCGCACGCGTCGTGGATGTCGCACGCGTCCTGCGTGTCGCATGTGTCGCACCCCGTTTCACCTGCGGCGACGTACTACGGTGACGAGCGTGACCCCGACCAAGCCGCCCGGCCTCGCCCGAGCCACCGCGCTGGTGCGCCGTCCGAAGCTGTGGCTGTTCCCCTCAGTCCTGGCCACGCTGGTCGCGTTGTTCCTGGCGCTGCTGTACATGGGCGGCGTTCTGAACCCGAACGGCAACCTGCACCGGCTGCCGATCGCGCTGGTCGACGCTGATACCGGTGCGCCGCCGCCGGGGCAGCAGCAGAACCTGGGCGCGCAGGTGGCGCAGGCGGTGGTCGCCGGGACGCGGTCGAGCTCGGTGCAGTGGAAGCGGGTCGGGGCCGCCGAGGCGCAGGACATGCTGGCGTCGGGGAAGGTCTACGGTGCGCTGGTGATTCCGGCGGACTTCACCGTGTCGGTCGAGGCGCTCACCACGACGCGGGCCACGGTGCACCCGACGATCAGTGTCCTGACCAACCCGGGGCTGGGCAGTCTGGGCTCTTCGCTCGCGTCCCAGATCAACCAGGCCGCGGCGCACCAGGCGTCGCTCTCCATCGGCAAGCAGCTGACCGCGGCGGCGCCCGGCTCCGACTCCACCACGCGGCTGCTGCTGGCCGACCCGGTGGCGGTGACCACGCAGGTGGGCCATCCCATCGGCCAGCACAGCGGCCTGGGACTGACCGCGTTCTACTACACCCTGCTGCTGGTCCTGGCGGGCTTCGTCGGCGGCAACCTGATCAACTCCGGCGTGGACACCTCGCTCGGCTACGCCGACAGTGAGCTCGGCCCCTGGCACACCCGCCGCCCGACGGTACCCATCGACCGGACGCAGACCCTGCTGCTCAAGATGTTGATGACCGCCGGCATCACGGTGCTCACCACCTCGACGGTCATGCTGGCCTGCATCGCCGTCCTCGGCATGGACGCCTCGCACATCCCGCTGCTCTGGATCTTCTCCTACTGCGCGTGTCTGGCGGTCGGTCTCGGCGTCCAGGCCATCAACGCCGCGTTCGGCGGCATCGGCCAGCTGGTGTCGATGTTCGTCTTCATCGCCTTGGCCCTGCCCTCCTCCGGCGCGACCGTCCCGTTGCAGGCGACGCCGACCGTCTACCGCTTCCTCGGCGCCTTCGAACCCGTACGGCAACTCAGCGGCGGCGTGCGCTCCATCCTGTACTTCGACGCCCGCGCCGACGCCGGCCTGTCCCGGGCGTGGACCATGATCGCCATCGCGGCCGTGCTCGCGTTGATCTTCGGCTTCGCGATGACCGAGTACTACGACCGCAGGGGGCTGAGGCGGCTGACGCCGCAGCCGATGCCGGAGGCGGGGACCGGGACCGGGACAGCAGCGGGAGCTGAGGCCGGGAGTTGAGGCTGGACCGGCGGGGAGGGGCTGCTGGGCCGGTGCCGGTTTGACAGGCACCGAATCGGCGCGGATCATATGAATCGTTCTTCATGAGACACCTCGTTCGGTGAGGCGTCGACTCGAACACAGGCCACTGACCCCACGACGTCGAGAGACGCCCAGGTTCAGGACACCTCTCCCCGGCTTAAGGGGACAGGCCAAGTGGCTGCGGAAAGACGGGCCTCCAAGCCCCTTCCCGCTACGTCGTGTCGTGCCAAAGCTCTGACGAGAAGGGGTGTTCAGCGGCGCTGCGTGCCGCGAATCCCCCTTGCCCGACCGATCGGCACCCGCGTGTGCCCTGGCCGCAAGGAGGCGACAGCAATGGATAGTTCCAGTCCGGGCCACTCTAGGCCCCCCATCCGCGCCTGCACGCCTTCTTCCGGCACGCGGTAGCCCCACCCGCCCCGAAGCGATCACCGCACGATCGCCTGTTCGATCCTGCGCTGTTCGCGCAGGGCGGATGACTGCTGCGCGCCTCCCAGATCAGAATCCCGCACGCCGGGACCGGGAGGGACCATCATGACCACGGCAACACTGCACCGCTCAGCGGTACTCGACGACGCGCACGTCGGCGACATCAAGGGCGCCTTCGGCACCATCAAGCTCGACGACCACGGGGCCCGCCGCGGACTGTCGGCCAAGCTCAAGACCCTGCTGGCGATCGTCGGCCCGGGGCTGATCGTGATGGTCGGCGACAACGACGCCGGCGCGTTCGCCACCTACGGCCAGGCCGGGCACGACTACGGCACCAAGCTGTTGTGGACGCTGCTCCTGCTGGTCCCGGTCCTGTACGTGAACCAGGAGATGGTGCTGCGCCTGGGCGCCGTCACCGGCGTCGGACACGCCCGGCTCATCTTCGAGCGCTTCGGGAAGTTCTGGGGCGCGTTCTCCGTCATCGACCTGTTCCTGCTCAACGCCCTCACCTTGGTGACCGAGTTCATCGGCATCACGTTGGCCACCGGCTACCTGGGCCTGCCGAAGGCACCGTCGGTGGCGCTGGCCGCTGTGGTGATCGCCTCGGCGGCGATGACCGGGTCGTTCCGCCGGTTCGAGCGGCTCGCGGTGGTGCTGTGCCTGGGCTCGCTGCTGCTCATCCCGATCTCGATCGCCGCGCACCCGGCCGTCGGCACGATGGCACACGGCTTCGTGCGTCCGTCCCTGCCCGGCGGCGCGGGCGGCATGGCCCCGCTGATGCTGCTGATCATCGGCATCGTCGGCACCACCGTCGCGCCCTGGCAGCTGTTCTTCCAGCAGAGCTACGTCATCGACAAGCGCATCACCCCGCGCTTCATGAAGTACGAGAAGGCCGACCTGTGGATCGGCATCGTCATCGTGGTCATCGGCGCCGCCGCGATCATGGGCATCGGCGCGGTGGCGTTCGCCGGGTCCACCGGCGGCTTCACCGACGCGGGCTCGATCGCGACCGCGCTTCAGAACTACGGCGGCCGGGTCCTGGGCGACCTGTTCGCGGTCGCGCTGCTGGACGCCTCGATCATCGGCGCGTTCGCGGTGTCGCTGTCCACCGCCTACGCGATCGGCGACGTCTTCAAGATCAACCACTCGCTGCACCGCGGCGTGAAGCAGGCCAAGGGCTTCTACGCGGTCTACGCCGGCGTCGTCGCGCTGGCCGCGGCGATCGTGATGACCGCCTCCGACCACGTGCTCGGCGTCCTCACCTCCGGTGTCCAGGCGCTGGCCGGCGTGCTGCTGCCCTCGGCCACGGTGTTCCTGCTTCTGTTGTGCGTCGACAAGGAAGTCCTCGGCCCCTGGGTCAACGGCAAGAAGACCACCGCCTTCACCGCCACGGTGATCGGCGTGCTGGTGGCGCTGTCGATCGTGCTGACCGCCTCGGTCGTCAAGCCGGACATCTCCACCGGGCAGATCTCCGGGATCCTGATCGGCTGCGCGATCGGCGGACTGCTCGGTGCGGCCTTCCTCGGCGCCAAGGCACTGCGGGCCCGCCGCGCGCCGGACTTCGCCGCGGAGTCCATCGACCGCTCCGGCCGCGACGACTGGCGGATGCCGCCGCTGGCCGAGCTCGGCCAGTTGAAGTTCTCGGCGACGCGCCGCGTCGGGATGGCCGCACTGCGGCTGTACCTGTTGGTAGCGATGGTGCTGGTGGTGTGGAAGCTCGTCGAAATGATGCTCGGCCACTGAACCACTGACCACCGCCTGAACCCGTACCGACCGATGACCGGCCGAGCACCGACCGAGCACCGGCCGAGCGCCGGCCGGCCCACGGCTCGGGCAGCCCTGGCGCGCCCGGATGGCCGGGCTGCGCACCAACGCCCTGGTCGCCGCCGGCGCCACGCTGTTCGTGCTGTACTCGGCCACGGTCGACTCCGCCAACGCCACCCAGGTCGTGGCCTACGTCGTCTCGGGCATCGGGTTCCTCGGCGGCGGCGTGATCCTGCGCGGCATCCACTCCACGCACGACGACGACGCGGACCAGGAACTGCCCGGCGTCTACCGCGCCATGGCGGAGTAGGAGCGCTCTCCTCATGTGCCGATTTTCTTTGGGTAGGGTGGAACTAGAGAATTCACTCGCCCAAGCAACGCGGGCCCGGGTTCGGGCGCTGGCAGAGACAGCCCGTGAACCACACCATCAGGGCCCGTTCAGACGGTCGGTCGCTGCCCGGACCTCGCGGAGCCGCTATCGTTTCGGGCGACGAAGGGCGACATCCGCATGGTCAGCGCTCGCATGACGACGGTTCTGGCGATGCTGGACCGGAACACCGGCCAGTCCCCCGGGGACGACCGTGCCGCTGCCGCGGCCGCCGCCGAGGCGCTGGGCGTCGACGGGGTCACCGCCGGGATCGGCACCGGTCCTTCGGGCAGTGTCCTGGCCTGGGGCAGCGGTGCCGTCAGCGCGCAGGTGGACCACTTGCAGTTCACCCTCGGGCAGGGCCCGGGCACCGATTGCGCCGCCACCGGCCTGCCGGTGCTGGCCCCGGACCTGCTGGCCGCCGAGTCGCGCTGGCCGGCGTTCAGCCCGGCCGCCGGGGCGTTGGGCGTGCGCGCGGTGTTCGCGTTCCCGCTGTCCATCGGGGCGATGAGCGTCGGCACGATGCTGGCGCACCGCGCGGTCCAGGGCCCGTTGGCCGACGGTGCGTACACCGATGCTTTGAGCCTGGCCAGTGCGATCACGGTGGTGCTGATCGAGCGCCGGTCGGTCCGGGACGGTGTTCAGGACGGCGTGGTCCCCGCGGGGTGGGCGGCGCCGGAGACCTACCGGGCCCAGGTCCACCAGGCAACCGGGATGATCAGCGTGCAGCTCGGTGTCGGACTGGCCGAGGCGCTGGTCCGGCTGCGTGC
This sequence comes from Catenulispora sp. GP43, assembly GCF_041260665.1. Taxonomy (NCBI): domain Bacteria; kingdom Bacillati; phylum Actinomycetota; class Actinomycetes; order Catenulisporales; family Catenulisporaceae; genus Catenulispora; species Catenulispora sp. GP43. Next base: position 154,111 of record NZ_JBGCCT010000017.1, read on the forward strand.
CTATTCCTACGGCCAGGACCGTCCCATCGCCGATGTCGCCGCCGACGTCGTGGCCCGCAAACTGCGCTTCAACGAGTCCTAGCTCCATCGTCTTCCACCGCTCGGGCTGTACCCCTGACAAGGCCGCTGGTCGTATTTTTGGAGGAATGGACATGACGCGCGAACGGCTACTCGCCGAGGCGTTCGTCGACACCGCGGACACGCTGGTGGAGGGCTTCGACGTCATCGACTTCCTGCACACGCTGGCTGAACGCTGCGTGGACATCCTGGACGTGGACGCCGCCGGCATCATGCTGGCCGACGCGGCCAAGGTGCTGCACGCCGCGGCGTCCTCCACGGAGAACGCGCGGCTGTTGGAGCTGTTCGAGCTGCAATCCGAGGTCGGGCCGTGCATCGAGGCCTTCACCACCGGCCGCCCGGTGGTGAACGTCGACCTGCAGGCCAGCGCCGTACGCTGGCCCCGGTTCGCCGAGGCCGCCGGCGCCACCGGGTTCGTCTCGGCGCACGCGCTGCCACTGCGGCTGCGCGAGCAGGTCATCGGGACGCTCAACCTGTTCTGTGAACGGCCCGACGCCCTGTCGGAACCGGACGTACGCACCGGCCAGGCCCTGGCCGACGTGGCCACCGTCGCCATCCTGGCCCATCGCAGCTTCCGGCACGCCGACCTGCTCGCCGAGCAGCTGCAGTACGCACTGACCAGCCGCATCGCGATCGAACAGGCCAAGGGCGTACTGGCCGAGCGGCGCGGCATCAGCGTGGACGAGGCGTTCACGCTGATGCGCGGGCACGCCCGAAGCCGCAACGTGCGCCTGTCGGACCTGGCGCGGGCCGTCGCGAACGGAACCTCGACCGACACCGAACTTCTGGGCACGACCTGATCTGCCAGGTCTTCGCCGCGGCGAAAAACGGGCAGCACCGTGGGTCGCGTTCGGCCTGCCAGGGTCGCGCTCTGCCCAGGCTGAAGGCCGCCGGCGACGTCGACCTCACTCGGCGTCGTATCCATGGGTGTAGGTTTCTACGTAGTCCCCCGAGCGTCCCAGACCCCGGCGCCTCGAACTGGCGCCGCTACGCCGAGCCCGAGCGGGCACGTTCATCAGCGAACTGCGCAGGCAGGGTCTCACGCCTCCCGGGTGTTCTCGCCGTCAGGCACAGGATATCGACCGGGTTGAATCGCAGCCGTCGCGCGCCATCCGCCAAGTGTCGTATCCGCGGGAGGTCCTGATGTCATTGCTCACATGTGAGCCAGGCGCTGCTCGCCCTTCCCGAACCACAGCGAGACGCGATTCTCCTGAGCTACTACGGCCGGCTGTCGCTCGGAGCACTGGCGTTCGCGCTGGAGCTGCCGAAGCAGGACGCAGCGGCCTTGCTGTCTGAAGCCCTCATCCGCGTCGCGGGGTCCGGTCTCGTTCGACAATCCTCTGACCAAGGAATCTGAGAACGCGCCGGCATACGCCCGGTTCACTTCGCCAGTCCGGACACCAGGTTGATCGACGTCGCGATGATCACGGCGCCCAGCGGGAACGAGAGCCAGGCGTGCCGCAGCGCCGTGCGCCGGATCTCCTTGGACTCGATGTTCGTGTCGGAGACCTGGAACGTCATGCCGATGGTGAAGGCCAAGTAGGCGAAGTCGCTGTACTGCGGGGCACCGGGTTCGTTGAAGTCGATTCCGCCGACCCGGCCGGAGTAGTACAGCCGCGCGTACTTCAAGGTGAACACTGTGTGGACGAGCGTCCAGGACACGAAGACCGACACCAGCGCCAGAGCGGCCTGCACGTACTTGGCGTTCCCGTTCGCGTGGCCGGCCCCGAACAGCACGACCCCGACCGCGACCAGACTGGCGACCGCGGCGCCGAGCAGAGCCAGGTCGGCCAGATCCCGGCTGGGGTCCTCCCGCTGGGCGTGTCCCGCTGTGCTGTCGGCGTCCAGGCTCCATACCGTGGACCACACCCACCCGCAGAACACGACCGCCAGCACGTCCCACCCGATCAGGGGCGCGGCGCGGCCGGCTCCCAGCAACGCCGTGGCCACACCCGCCGCGGCCGCCGCGGCAACGGAGATCAGCAGCTTCGTCCGGGCCGAGCTGAAGGCCCCGCGGGTCCCTCGGCTGTTCTCAGGATCCGAATGCACAGGGTCCAGGTTCGCAGAGGTCCGGACCGGATCGGGGCATGTCGGGCCCGGTATCGGCCATCAGTGGCTTCCTTCGTCGGTACGGACGACGGAGGGCGCCAAGGCGTCGCGGACACGGTCGACCAGACCCAGTACCGGCCCGACGAGCAGTCCGCCCGGCGGCGGCGTGGGGGCCGACGGGTACGGACGAGTCGGTCTGACCGACGTGCCGGCTCGAACCTTCTCCCCCAGTTCACACAACTCCGCCGGAGGAAAGGCCGCGGCCAGACACGGGAACAGCCGCGCCTCCTCGTCGGCCACATGGGAACGCGTGGCGGCCATCAGCTTGATGAACACCTGGTCGAAGACCTCGTCGGTCGGTTCGAGAGGTTCGAGCCGCCTCATAAGCGCTTCGGCCGCGGCGTCCGCGGTCAGCGCATGGTCGACCACCGATCGTCCGTCGACGGCGTCGCGGACGATCGGGTAGACGTGCTGTTCCTCGGCCACCATGTGCCGGACCAGCTCGATGACGACCTGGTCGGCGAGTTCCTTGCGGCGGTGGCGGAAACGGGCATGGTCCTGGACCTTCTCGAACAGCTCCGCGACACGTTCGTGGTCGTCTCTGAGCACCGCGATGATGTCGGGGGTGTCCTCGGTCGTTGACATGGCGGCTCCGATGCGGCTGTGCGCGGTCGCGAGATTGACCCGCGGAACCCCCTGCTGCCCTGCCCGCCTGAGAGTAAACAACCTTGTCACCGACCGCACCGCTCGGAAAACCATGATGTCAGAGGGCTCCCCCACGACAGGCGCCGCGCTATACTGGCGGCAACTTCCGCGACGCCCCAGCCCCCGGCGCCGTGCTCCTCGGTGTGGACTGCGTTCGTGCGAGGCACCCGTCCGGAACCTGACAGCGGGCCCTCCTCCGTACCCGTGCGCGTCAGTCGACACCCCAGCTCAGTCGAAGACAGCGCTTGGGGGAATCCATGGGCACGTTCCCACGCAGACATCATCAGCGCCGCGGGGGTTCGCGCGGGTCGGCGATCCGGGCGACCGGAGCCCCGGCGCCGTCTCCGGGTTCCGCCGACGGCGTCGTGGCGCACGCCGAAGGCATCACGCGCGACGCCTGGCTTCGGACGCTACGCGGTGAGTGCGACTACACCGGCGCCCAGATGCGAGCCGCCTCAGTCCGCTGCGACACCGCGCGGCGGAATCTGGCCGCCGCCCTTCTCGAACGCGATCCCGAGGCGATCGCCGTGGCCTATATCGATCTGGAAGAAAGGCTTGTCGGTGCCCGCATCACGGCGCGCGCCCACGGGCAGGCTCGTGAAGCGCTGGAGCGGGAGTTCGGTATGGCGTATGGCCGAGCCGGCGGCCTGGACGTCGACGGATACGCCGGTCGCGAGCGCGTGCCGGGCAGGCCCGACGAATCCGCGGCCGTGCCGGGAGCCAGACGAGCGGTGCGGTCCCTGCTCGCTCTCGGCTGGCTTTCCCAGCATGTCGTGTCCTCGCTCATGCGACTCACGACGGCCCGCCGGCTGTGACCGCGGCGCGTCGCGGCGGGGACCAGCGCCCCGTCGTCAGCCGGTTCGCGGCGGAAGATCGAGCAGAGTGTTCTCCACGAGCTCTGACATCGCGGGGTGGATCCAGTACTGGCCGCGCGCCACGCTGAGGGCGTCCTGCCCCAGACTCATCGCCTGGATCAGCGGCTGGATCAGCACCGAGGCCTGCGGGCCGATGATGTGCGCGCCGAGAAGCCGTCCGGTCCGTGGATCGGCAAGGATCTTCGCGAAGCCCTCCGGGTCGTTCATCGCCCAGCCGTAGGCGATCCCCGCGTAGTCGCGCCTTCCGACCACGTATGGGACACCGTCGGCGCGGGCCCGCTGTTCGGTCAGCCCGACCGAGGCGATCTGCGGCGAGGTGAAGACGGCGTGCGGGACGAAGCGGTGGTCGGCCTCGATCGGAGCGTCGGGACGTACCAGGTTGTGCGCCACCACCCGGGCCTCGTGGTTGGCGACGTGCTTGAGCTGATACTCCGAACTCACGTCGCCGAGCGCGAAGATGCCGGGCACGTTCGTCCGCTGCCGGCGGTCCACGGCGATCCGGCCGTCGGGATGCGTCGCGACACCGGCTGCGGGCAGGTTCAGGCGGTCGGCGTTGGAGCGCCGTCCGACGGCGACGAGGAGTTCCTCGCCCTCGACGATCTCGGCGCCGTCCGGACCGCGCAGGTGAACCCGAACGGTCGCGCCGTCGCGCTCGACCCTGGTGGCTTCCCTTCGCTCCCGGAGATCCCACTTCCGGCGCGCGAGGTCGGTGAACAGCCGCGAGACGTCCGTGTCTTCCCGGGTCAGCATGCCGCCGGATCGGGCGATCACCGTGATGTGCACGCCGAGGGCTGAGAAGACGTGCGCGAACTCCGCCGCGATCGCGCCCGCTCCCAGGATGACCATCCGTTCCGGGAGCTTGTCCAGCCGCATGACGGTCTGGTTCGTCAGGAACCCGGCCTCGGGAAGACCCGGCACGTCGGGCACGATCGGCCGCGATCCGGCGGCGATGACGAACCGGTCGGCGCTGATCGTCTCACCGCCGCCGACCTGCAGTGTCTTCGGGCCGGTGAAGCGGGCTTCCCCTTCGAACAGGGCGAGATCCGGGCCACCGGCGCGGCGGTGGTGCAGCCCGTCGGCCGAATGCCTGTCGACGCGGTCGAAGACGCGGTTCCTGATGTCCTGCCAACGCACTGCCGGAGTGGGGATGTCCAGCCCGAACGCCTTCGCCTCGCCGGCCTCCTCAGCCAGGTCCGCGGTGTACACGAACATCTTCGACGGGATGCAGCCGACGTTCAGACAGGTGCCGCCGAACCCGACAGCCGCATCGTCGACGAGCGCGACCTTCCAGCCCCGGGGACGGCCCGCCACGACGGAGTCGCCGGATCCGCTGCCGATCACGACCAGATCGAAGTGCCTCATCGTCCCATCATCGCCTCCCGCAGCCGGCAGGCTGTACGCCACATCCTGGTCAGAGTTCGTCATCGGGCGGGGTGCTGTCGCGGGCGACAGCGTCGAGTTGGGCGGTGAGGTCGTTGGTCAGGCGGCCGATCAGCCGGAGGAGTTCGACACGGTCGTCGGCGGGCCAGTCGGTGAGGGCGGCGGCGAACCAGCCGTTGACGACGGTGGTGTAGCGCTCGACAAGCGCTTCGGCCGCGGGGGTGAGGGCGATCAGGCGGGCCCGCTGGTCGTCGGGGTCGGGGACGCGCTTGATCATCCTGCGCTTCTCCAGGTTGTTGAGCTGGCGGGTGACGTGGGGACCGACTACCTGCATGCGGGCCGCGATCTCCCCCACCCGCAGGGGGCGTTTCGCAGCGTCGAGAATGACGAGGACGGTCATGGCGGGGCGGTCCAGTGTCACCTGGGCGGCCTCGGCGGCCTGCTCGTAGAGCGCGCCGCGGTTGAGCAGATTTCTGAGCTGGAGCAGGTGCGGCAGCAGCTGCGTGGTGGTGTCGGCCTGCGGGTCCATCGCGACTCCCTTGATAGATACCTAGCGTAGGTATACTATCGTCTCATCCCCGGTTCACCACGGCGGCGTCGTTTGCCGTCAGATTCGATACCTAAGGTAGGTAGTTAGCGCCATGACCACGAACCCGACCGCGCCCGAGACCACCACCGACGTCCTGATCATCGGCGCCGGCCCCACCGGCCTCGCCCTGGCCTGCGACCTGGCCCGACGCGGCGTGAGCTGCCACATCCTGGAGCGGGCCGCGCAGCCGAGCACCGCCTCCCGGGCCAAGACCATCCAGCCGCGCACCCTGGAGGTCGCCGACGACCTCGGCGTGATCGAGCAGGTTCTCGCACAGGGCCTGACGAACATCCCCACCCGCCACTACGACCGCGACCGGGTGGTCTCCGAAGCGGTGGAACTCGCCGGCGGCGAGTCCACCCCGGACGCCCCGTACCCGCCGGTCTGGCTCTCCCAGCCGAAGTTCGAGCAGATCCTGCGCGAGCGCCTGGCCGCACTCGGCGGAACGATCCACACCGGAGCGGAGGTATCCGCGCTCGAGCAGGACGACCACGGGGTCACCGCCACCGTCCAGACCGAAGCGGGTCAGCACACCGTGCACGCCCGGTACGCCGTGGGCGCGGACGGCGGGCGCAGCACCGTGCGCGCGCTCACCGGCATCGAAATGCACGGCACCTCCCTGACCGACCAGCGCTGGCACCTGGGCGATGTGCGGGTGAGCGGCCTGTCACGGCACTGCCAGCACCTGTGGACCGGCAAGGACGGCCTGCTGTCCCTGTTCCCGCTGCCCGGCACCGACTTGTGGCAGTTCCAGGCGGGCATCCCGGCCGACGTGATCGAGCCGGAGGCACCGTCCCTGGAGTTGTTCCGCCGCATCTTCGCCGACCGCGCCGACGTGCCCGGCGTGCAGATCGAGGATGTCGAATGGCTCTCCCTCTACAAGATCAACGTGGTCCTGGCCGACCACTACCGCACCGGCCGGATCTTCATCGCCGGCGACGCGGCGCACATCCACTCCCCCGCCGGCGGCCAGGGCATGAACACCGGCATCCAGGACGGCTACAACCTCGGCTGGAAACTCGCGGCCGTCCTGGCCGGCGCGGACCCGACCCTGCTCGACACCTACGAGCCCGAGCGCCGCCCGGTCGCCCGCAACGTCCTGGACGACAGCACCACCCGACTCGGCCGAGTCATGCGCGCCATCGGCGAGAGCGACGGATCATCCGCACAGCAAGGACTGACCGACGAACACACCACCGGCCTGGGCATCACCTACCCCGACAGCGCACTGACCCACGGCCCCGGCGCCGGAGGCCGCGCCCCCGACGCCCCCTGCCACGACGCCGCCACCGGCCGGCCCACCCGCCTGTTCGACCTCATGCGCGGCCCCCACTGGACCCTGCTCTCCTTCGGCGCCATGGCCGCGCCCCAGCGCCTGCCTCGCGGCCTGCGCGCTTTCCAGGTGACCAGCGACCCCATCGCCGGCCCCGGCACCAACCCCGGCACCGTGACCGACACCGGCACCGGCACCGGCACCGGCACCGTGATCGACACCGACGGCCACGCCCACCACGCCTACCAGATCACCGGCGACGAACTCATCCTCATCCGCCCCGACGGCTACCTCGCCGCCCGCCGCCCCACCCACGACCTCGATGCCGTACTCGCCCTGCACACCACAAACGGCCTGTGATCTCGGCGGCCGGTCAACCGGTCGCTGGGGAAGAAGCCTTGAAGTAGCGCAGCTCACCACGCTGCGCTACTTCGCGTTGTACGGTACCCAGCGGCCCAGCGCCGACATGGCCCGCCGCACTCATTCGGGCACGTGCGCAGCCTGGTCCCGCAGCGGCCATCGACTCGGGGTGGCGTCAGCCCAGCCCTGACGCCACCCCGAGTCGATCTCCCTGATGTTCATCCGCATCCCATCGCGGGGCTGCCGATGTCAGCCGTGCTGGCTGTGGAATTCGTCAGCGGTGCTCGCCGTGGAATTCGTTGTGGACGCCGGCCCCGGCCTTCGCGCCGGCGCTGGCGCTGCCGCCGCTGACGTCGCTGATGTGGCCGTTGTCGTTGGCGGTGGCGCCGGAGGAGTCTCCGCCGCGGCCCCCGTTGTTGTTGCCGGTGACGGTCACATGCACGCCGTCCTGGTCGTGCTCGTGGCGGTGGCAGGGCAGGTTGAGCACGTCCTTGGTGAGGTGGACGGCGTGATCATGGCCGCCGCGGCGGTTGTTGGCGCGGTCGCCCCAACGCTCGCGGTCCCCGCCGATGACGGCGGCGACGTTGATCAGCTGGCACGAGTCCTTGTCGGTGATGCGGGTACGGATGGTGATGGGCTCGCTGGTTTCCCCAGGGGCCAGGTTCTCATCGCTCTTGCAGGTCACCATCTTGTGCGTGGCGTCGCTGCCGCAGTCCCAGTGCCGGCCTTCGGCGGAGGTCGCGGTGAGCCCGTCGGGCAGCGTGTCCGTGACAGCGTAGGTGCCGCGAGTATCGGCGTTGCCGTCGTTCTTCACCCACAGGGTGTAGACCACGGCGTCGTCAGCCGGATCCTGGTGCGACTTGTGGATCGTCAGCGACGGCGCGCGCCAGGAGTCAGGCTGATGGATGGGACCAGAGTGGGTCGCGGCCTGCGCGAGGCTGGGACAGGCCAGCGCGCTGCCCAGGGTGATCGCGGCCGCGCCGCCGAGCAGCATCCTTCGTAAAACCATCATTCCGCCCTTCCTTGTGGACCCCGGCAAGGGAGTCCTGTTGTGCCCCGTGAGGCGTCGCGTGCCTGACGGGAAGTTTGTCGTATAGACACCATTTGAGCGGGTTCGCTCCCGTACCGCTAGTTCATCTCGGCCACAGGAGTTAACTCACGCAAGACGGAGCGCACTCGACTGCCCGAGAACGCTCGTTCGTACCGCTGATCAGCGACGCTTGCCGAAGTGCCGGAGGGGCATGGGGCAACGGACTGCGCGCTGCATGCGGTGGGGCGCGTGCTTGATGATGTTGACGGCGCGGCCGCCGCGGCCGCCGCGGGCCTTGGCCTGCACCTTAGCCCTGGCCTGCGCCTGCGCCTGTGCCTGCGCTTGTGCCTGCGCCTTGGCCTTGGCCTTGGCCTTGGCGTCTGCGGCGGCCTTGGCTCCGGCCCTGGCGGAACCGCCGGTGACATCGTGGATGTGGCCGTTGCCGTTCGCAGTGGCGCCGGAGGAGTCTCCGCCGCGGCCCCCGTTGTTGTTGCCGGTGACGTTGACCGTCACGGTGACGCCGCCCTTGTCGCCCCCGCGGTGACAAGGCAGGCTGAGCACGTCCTTGGCGAGGTCGATGTTGCTGCCGTCGTGACCTCCGCCGCGGTTGCCGGCGGCGGCACCACTGCCGTAACCACTGCCGTAACCACTGCCGTAACCGCCCCGGTGGTCACCCCCGTCCACGGCGGCGATGTTGATCAGCTGGCACGGATCCTTGTCAGCAATGCCGGTGTGCACAGTGATTGGCTCACTGGTGGCGCCGGGGGGCAGGTAGGCATCACTCCGGCATGTCACCACGGTGCGCAAGGAGTCGGTGTCGCAGTTCCAGCGCTGGCCGGCGTCGACGGACTTGTAGGTCGCCCCTTCCGGCAGGGAATCCACGACGGTGTAGGGGCCGCTGGTGGGGGCGTTGCCGTCGTTCTTCACCCACAGGGTGTACGCCACGGCGTGGTCGGCCGGGTCCTCGTGGGCCTTGTGGATCGTCAGCGACGGCGCCCACTTGATTTCGACCGGCTGGGCGGGGCTGACCTGGGCCGCGGCCGCGTACGGCACCTGGGGCACCTGGGACACCTGGGGCTCATCCGCGGCCTGCGCAACGCCGGGACTGGCCTGGTCCGAAGCCGAAGACGGCGCCTGGGGCACGTCCGCGGCCTGTGCGACGCCGGGGCAGGCCACGCCGCCGCCCAACGCGATCGCGGCCACGCCGCCGAACAGCATCCTCCGAAGAACCATCTCTTACGCCCTTCCATGTGTGGGGTTTTTGCTCTATCACAAAGCTTTTGAGGCTCATGTGATACATGGTGCGATCAGGTTGATTTCATATGATTCCCATCTGCACCGCGAGTCGGCATCGGCCACAAGAGTTACTTGCGCTACACCGCAGTGCTGTCCGAAGCCTGTGACGGGCGGCGCCCCAGCGACCTTCGGCGGCCAGCCCGGACAGCCGGGCCCGAGCGTGGGCTACCGCACCCCACCCATCGGACGTGACGGACAACCAGGGACGTCGACGGTCACCGCGTCGGAGTCGGAGACGCCGACAAGAAGTCGGCCAGACTCGCCTGCGGGCCAGGTGGCGAAGTGATCGCGCATGTCGGGGGCCGGACCGTCGACGGCATGCACGGCCCCCGCGGTCAAGCCAGTGATCTCAAAGGTCTGTCACCGTCACAGCGTCGGAGCCGCGGAATCGAGCAGCCCCGCACGCCATACTCCGCGCAAAGTTCGTGCGCGGCTCACCGCATCAAGAAGATCTGCTCCATGCAGGCCCACCACTGTCATGCCGTATCCGCGCATCGGTGATCGACCTCCCTCATCTGCCCTGCGGCGAAGTAGTCGGCGAGGTCGTCCGGGACGGGTTCGATGTCCACCGGACGGCTGCCGTCGCGCAGCGACATCGTCGCGGCGTATCCGGTCGCGACGGCTTCGCGGGCCGCGACCGGTGAGGTGAGGGTCTTCCCGCCGTCGCGGACGAAGTCCAGGAATTCGTCGACCAGCAGCGGGTCGGCACCGCCGTGGGTTCCCTCGGGCGTCTGGATCGGGATGATCAGGTCGGCCTCTGGGCGGTAGTCGCCGCGGCGGTTCCACACCTTCACGACGGAGCCGTCGCCGCCGTCGCCGAAGTTCTCCAGCCGTCCCTCAGTGCCGATGACGGTGTAGTTGCGCCAGTAGTCCGGGGTGAAGTGACACTGCTCGTAGCTGGCGTAGACGCCGTTGTCGAGCCGCATGTGCACCATCGACAGGTCCTCGACGTCCACAACCGGGTTCAGGCCGCTCTGACTCAGCGGCGGCCAGTTGTTCTCCGGGTCCAGCCACTCGACCATCAGATCCCCGCTCGGCTCCCGGCGATCGGTGATCCGGCCGTAGACGACCAGTCCGCCCATCCCGGTCACCCTTCGCGTGTAGCCGCCGGCAAGCCAGTGGATGACATCCAGGTCGTGCGCACCCTTCTGGAGCAGCAGCCCGGTGGTGTTGCGACGGTCGGCATGCCAGTCCTTGAAGTAGAAGTCGCCGCCGTTGCCGACGAAGTGGCGACACCAGACCGCCTTCACCTCGCCGATCGCACCGGAGACGATCACGTCGCGCATGGCGGTGACCACCGGCATGTGACGCATGTTGTGCCCCACATACAGTCCGGCCCCCGAAGCGCGCGCCGCCGACAGCAGCCGGTCGCAGCCCTCGGTGGTGATGGCGAGCGGCTTCTCGACGAAGATCGGGACACCGGCGCCGAGGAGGTCGACGCCGATCTGCTCGTGCGTGTGATCCGGGCTCAGGACGAAGACGGCGTCCAGGTCGAGTTCGGTCAGGGCACGATGATCCTCGGTCGTCGCGACGTCCGAACCGAAGCGGTCCCGGGCACCGGCCAGCCGGCGCGGGTCACGATCGCACACCGCGACGACGCGTGATCCGGCGCCCGGCCGGTGGGCGAGTTCGGCCAGGTCCGAGCGCATGCCCAGGCCCACCACACCCAGCCTCAGGTCAGGCTTGTCCGTCATACGTCAGCTCCCCACTCTGTTCGGAGGAATCGGCGACCGGGGTCATTTCGCCGCCCCACTGGTCAGACCCTTGACGAAGTGCCGCTGGAAGGCCAGGAACAGCAGGAGGACCGGCAGTGAGGCCAGCAGCATGAACGCGAACAACTGCCCGTAGTCCGCGGAGTGCATTCCTACTGCCCGGTAGACCCCGACCGTGACCGTGGTGCCGTTCGCCGGCCCGAGGACGATCAGTGGCGTCAGGAAGTCGCTCCACAGGTAGACGCCCAGGAAGATCAGCACGCTGGCGGTAGCCGGACGCAGCAGCGGGAACACGACGCGCCAGAAGATCCGCATACGGCCCGCGCCGTCGATCGCGGCCGCTTCTTCGAGTTCGACCGGGATGGTGCGGACGAAGCCGGCGAACAGGAACACCCCGAACGGGACGTAGTAGCCCATGTTGCACAGGATCAGCCCGGGCAGCGTGTTCATCAGGCCGAGGCCGCGCAGGATCTGGACCAGCGGGTTGAGGATCACCACCCCCGGCACCATCAACCCTGCCAGGAGGAAGACCAGCAGGATCCTGGCGCCGATGCTCCGGGACCGGGCGATCGCGTAGCCGAGCATGGCCGAGACGACCGTGATGGCGACCATGGACAGCACCGTGATCTGGATGCTGTTGAGCAGCCCGCTCCAGAACAGGTGATCCGGGCCGCTGAGCACTTGGCGCAGGTTCGCCAGCGTGGGATGCAGCGGCACCGTCCACGGCGCGGAGGTGATCTGCGAGGTGGGCTTGAGAACGTTGGCGACGACGAGGTACAGCGGTGTGGCGTAGATCGACGCGACCAGCAGCGCCAGCACCGGGCGCAGCCACGGGATCCGGTCGTCGGACCAGCGGCGCAGGGCCCGGCGACGGGCCGGAGCGGCGCCGGCGGGCGCAGGGCCCTGCGGGATGGATTCCGAGTGGCTGCCGATGAGAGCTTCCTTGGGTGAGATGCGGGCGGTCACAGGTACATCTCCCGCCGCTGGAACAGCCGAAGGGTGATGGCCGACACCGCGGCGGTCAGCACGAGCATGACCACCGCGTAGGTGGAGGCGTAGCCGGCGCGGTTGTCGATGAATCCGACCGTGACGATGTTGTAGGCCAGGGTCGTGGTCGCGTCGGTCCCCGGACCGCCGTTGGTGATCACCTGGACCTGGTCGTAGGTCTTGAACGCGCCGATCAGCAGCATGACGGTGTTGATGGTCGTCGCCGGCGCGAGCAGCGGCCAGGTGACGGTGCGGAACCGCTGCCAGGCCGACGCCCCGTCCAGGGCGGAGGCCTCGCTGAGTTCGGTCGGGATGGTCTGCAGCCCGGCCAGGTACACCACGATGCAGAAACCGAGGCTCTGCCAGATACTGACCGTCGCCACGCTGTACAGCGCGAGGTGGCGGTCGGTGAGCCAGCCGGGCGGATCGCTCACGCCGACGTGGTTCAGCACCGTGTCCAGGATCCCGCCGTCGGCCAGGATCGACTGCCAGATGACGCTGACCACGACGCCGGACAGGATGACCGGTACGAAGAACACACTGCGCAGCGCCCGGTAGAAGCGGCCGGACCGGTCGATCATCAGCGCCAGGACCAGACCGAGCGCGTTGGGGATGACGATGGTCAGCACGGCGAGCGTCAAGGTGTTGGTCAGCGCGTGCTGGAACGCCGGGTCGCCGAACAGACTCCGATAGTTGGCCAGCCCGATCCACCGGGTCGGCGGGTTGAACACGTTCTTGTTGGTGAAGCTTTGCAGGAGCGCGATGACAGCCGGCACGGCTACGAATACGAGGTAGAGGAGGACTCCGGGGCCGGCGAAGCTGAACCAGAACGCTCCGGTCCGTAGCCGCTTCCCCCTCGACGTGATCCCGACTGCTCTTAACACGGGTCTTCCTTACTCATTTGGCGAACGGTGTTCCGCAAGGTGGTGTGGCGCACCCTCACGCAGCGCCACACCGGCTCAGGGTGTCGGCCGGATGTCAGCCGCCGTTGCTGTTCTTCTTGTAGGAGTCCTGCAGGGCCTGGGCGAACTGCGTGGGGCTCTTGCTGCCGTTGATCAGGTCGGCGATGGCCTTCTGCATGTCGGAGACGACGCCGGAAGGCAGGGCCCCGGTCCCGGTCTCGGTACTGAAGGCATCGACAGTCTGGTTGTCCGCCGCGGCCTTCTGGAACAGCTGGTAGCTGGCCAGGTAGTTGGCACCCAGGTCGGAGGGCGGCGTGTAGCCCTTGACCGCCATGAACTCACCGTCGGCCTTGGCCTCGGCATCCAGGTTGGCCTTGTCGGTGTTGAACGCCAGCGCCCACTTCTGGGCCAGCGCGACGGACGGGGCCTTGCTGCTGACGATCGCACCGCCGCCGGTGGTGATCGGCAGCACTGTCTGCCCGCTTTCGGTGGGCCAGGCGAACACCCCGAGTCCGAAGGACGGAGCCTTGGTGTCCGCCGATGCCGGGAACCAGGTGCCCATCGGATACATAGCAGCCTTGTTGTCGCGGAAGGCCTGCTCGGTGTTGGCGTAGCTGCGACTCAGGCCCGCCTTGTCCAGGTAGCCGTCAGCGGCCAGGGTGGCGACCTTCTGCGCGGCGGCGACGAAGCGCGGATCGGTGAAAGACGCCTTGCCCGAGGCCAGATCCGCCAGGAAGGCCGGGTCCGACGGATACAGGTCGGCGCTGACCGCGGCCACCAGGGGGTACTCGTCGGCCCAGGTGTCGGTGCCGCCGCCGCCGATCTCGATCGGGGTGATGCCGACGGCCTTGAGCTTGGCGCAGTCGGCCAGGAAGTCCGACCACGTCGTCGGGGCAGCGGCGATGCCGGCCTTGGTGAAGTCGTCTTTGTTGTAGTACACCATCGGCTGGGCCTGGGTGGCCCAGGGCAGCTGGTAGGTCTTGCCGTCGATCGTGCCGGCGTTCGGGTACAGGAACGCGCCGAGCTGGTCGGCCGGGAACGGGGCCAGTGCCCCGGCCTTCACGAAGTCGGTCGGGGCTATCCCGATCATGATGTCCGGCAGCTGGCCCGAGGCCAGCAGCTGCTTGGCGTACGAGGCCCGGTCGGCCGTCGGCGACACCAGCTTCTTGATCTTCACACCCGGGACCTCGGCGCTGGTCCGCGCGATCGCCGCGTCCCAGTACGCGGCGGTCAGGTTCGGCGTCTCGAACGTGAGGAACGTCAGCGTCACCTCGCCCTTCCCGGACGAGGCACCGCCGGAGGACCCGGACGAGCTCCCCCCGGCGGCACACCCGGCGGTCAGTCCGAGGGCGGTCGCGGCCGCCACGGCGAGATACGCGATTCGACGCGAGCATCTGAACATGATGGTGATCCTTTGAGGGGCGCCGCCCCGGGGGCCGGCGATGGACTCGTGAATGTTTCGCATCAATCCGAGCTCAACGGGAGGCTGGCGATAACGGCCTCACCGGAGTGAGCTTGAGTTTGACCCAGCGAGGGTCTCGCGTCAAGACCTTAGCTCTGCTATAACAACCAACAGCAGGAAAGATTGATGCGAAACATTCGACCCGACGAGGTGAACCTTGAACGGCCCCGACCCGCACGCCGCAGAGCCGGCCGCGAACTACCGCCCCGGCTACGAGCTCGCTGCCGAGCAGATCCTGGAGTACATCGTCCGCGAGCAGCTCGGCCCCGGCTCCCGGCTGCCCACCGAGAAGGCGCTGGCCGAGACCCTCGGGCTGAGCCGGACCGTGGTCCGGGAGGCCGTGAAGGTCCTGTCGGCGGTGGGCCGGCTCTCCGTCCAGAAGGGGCGCGGCATGTTCGTCACCGAACCCCGCGGCGGGCTGTTCCAGGACGCGTTCGCGCAGTTCCTGCCAGCCGATCTGCGGCAAGTCGACGAGTTGCTGGAGTTCCGGCGCCACGTGGAGACCGGCGCGGCCACTCTGGCAGCACAACGTGCGACGCCGGGGCTCGTGAAGGCGATCCGGCAGGCCGCCGCGTCGACGGCGGATGCCGCGGCGACCGGTGTCCTGCGGGCCTTCATCGCCGCCGACAACGACTTCCACGAACGCGTGGCGCAGGCGTCGGCCAACATGTTCTTCTCCGGCGCCGTCGCCACGATCCGCCGCGTGCAGCAGCAGGTCTCCACCATCGGTCTGGCCGACACCGCCGCGGGTTCGCTGGAGGTCGCCGCGGAGCAGCACATCGCGATCGCCGAGGCGATCGCCTCAGGTGAGGACGAGCTGGCGCGGCAGCTGATGGCCGAGCACATCGACGTCACCGCCCACCAGATCCAGACCGCGATCCAGCGGCGCCTCATCGAGGACGCCGAGCGCTGACGCCGAGCGCTGACGCCGTCCCGGCTCGTCAGTATGCGATTCCGAAAGGCCACGTTCATGCAGATCACTGATGTCACCGTCGAACTCGTCGACACCCCCGCGATGCCGCCCTTCCGATGGCGGGCCGGACTACCGGGATCGGAGCCGGCGGGGATCGGCGGTGTGCTGCGCATCCACACCGATGCCGGCCTGGTCGGGGAATCCCGCACGCCGCGCGGCGTCATCGTCGCGGACCTGGTCGAGCGCCGGATCCGCGCCGACCTGGTCGGCCGCGACCCGCTGGCCCGGGAACTGCTGTGGCAGCGGATGTGGGAGCTCGACCGCATCGAGGAGTTCCCGGTCTACGCCTTCGGGCTGGTCGACACCGCGCTGTGGGACCTGGCCGGCAAACACGCCGGACTGCCGGTACACCAGCTGCTCGGCTCCTTCCGCGACGCGATCCCGGCCTGCGCCAGCACCGTCACCTTCGACTCGGTCGAGGAATTCCTGGACGTCGCCGACCAGTGCCTGGCCCTCGGCTACCCGGCGATCAAGCTGCACGCCTGGGGCGACGTCCGCCGCGACGCCGACCTGTGCCAGAAGCTGCGGGCCCACGTCGGCGAAGCCGTACCGCTGATGTACGACGGCTCGGCCGGCTTCGACCTCGCCGACGCCGTCTACCTCGGCCGGGCCCTGTCAGAAGCCGGATACCTCTGGTACGAGGAGCCGATGCGCGAGTTCAGCATCACCGCCTACCGCAGACTCGCCGAACGCGTCGACATCCCGCTGCTGGTCGCGGAGACCTCCGACGGCGCGCACTGGAACGTCGCCGACTTCATCGCCGCCGGCACCGCCACCCACGTCCGCACCAGCGACAAGTTCAAGGGCGGCTTCACCGGCGCCATGCGCATAGCCCACCTCGCCGACAGCTTCCAACTCCGCGCCGAAGTCCACGGCTCGGGCCTGGCATCGGCCCACCTGTGCATGGCCATACCGAACACCACCTATTACGAGTCCCTCGTCTATACGAACCCCGTCGTCCGCGAACCGCTGGTCGGCCCGGACGGACTAGTGAGGGCTCCGAGCGCACCCGGCATCGGCTGGGAGACCGTCGGCTGACGATCTGGCTCGCTCACCGCGCAATCCAGTCTTCGCCGCCGGAGATACCGGCCGCGAGAGTAAGGAGAGCACTATGAGAACCACACGATGGCGATGGCGGTGGCCAAGACACATAGCCGTGGCCTCAGCGATCGTCCTGGCCTGTGGAACGGCGTCGATCACGTCGGCGCGCGCCGCTTCCTGTTCGTTCACCCTGCACGCCGGATCACTGGATATCGCGCTGAACTCGACCGGCACGATAACCCACCTGATCGACACCGCGAACGGCCGGGATTATGCCAGCCCCGCCAACCCCGAACCGCTGATCCAGCTCATGGTCGACGGATCGAAGCAGACTCCTACCAAGCTGACGTTCGACGCTGCCTCGTCCACCTACACCTTCGCCTTCGGCGGCAAGGGGGTGAAGGTCGGCGTCCACGCGGTCTCGAAGGCCGGCTATGTCACCCTCGAGGCGACCGGCGTGTCCGCGCCGTCCGGCGTGGATGTGCAAACGCTGCTGTGGGGGCCCATCACCACCAGCATCACGCAGACGGTCGGCGAAACCGTCGGCGTCGTTCGCGACAACGCGGTCGCCATCGGCATCCACGAGCTCAACGACAAGACCGTCGGCGGCTGGCCGGACGAGTTCGACAGCCAGACCTTCACGGACGTCAGTCCCGAGATCTCCAACTGGCCGTTCGGGTGGTTCGCTGCCCACCAGACGTCTTGGGGCAGCTTCCTGCAGGCCTACACCTACGACTACAGCAAGACCCGTAACCGTTATGTCGGCTGGGCGGACACGCAGGAGCCGAACGTCGCAGTGCCGCCGCTGGCCGGTCCGGACGGCCGCATTCAGGGCTCGAAGATCGCCTTGTTCGGCACCACCCCGGACAATGTCCTGCCCACCCTGTCGGGCATCGAGACCGGTGAGAACCTCCCGCATCCGATGATCGACGGGCAGTGGGGCAAGGAGTCCCAGGGCGCTTCGCAGTCCTGGCTCGTCCTGTCCGACCTGAATACCGGCGACGTCGGTCAGGCCAGTCAGTACGCGCGCGAAGCCGGGATGAAGTACGTCTATTCCCTGCCGGGTGTGGACGGTCCCTGGCAGTCGGCCGGGCACTACCAGTTCGACGGGTCCTTCGGCGGATCCGACGTGGGCGCTGCCGGTCTGGCCGCCACGGCGGCCCGTTACGGGATCAACGTGGGTGTGCACACTCTGTCGAACCTGATCGACACCAGCGACTCCTACGTGCGGCCGAACGCCGACAGCGGGCTGGCCGCCACCGGCTCGGCAGCCCTCACCCGACCCGCGGGCGCCACCGACACGACCCTGTACGTCGGCGACAACGCCATGTTCGCCGGCAGCGCGGGCAGCATCTTGCGGATCGGCAGCGAGCTGGTCACCTACAGCGCGGTGTCGCAGGTGTCCAGCACCGAATGGCAGGTCACGGTCGACAGCCGCGGCGCCTACGGCACCACGGCCGCAGCGCACTCCGCAGGGACCCAGGCCTCCCGGATCCAGCAGTACGCCTACGGCATGCTCACCGGCGGAATCAACGAGATCCCGCAAATCGCCTCACGCCTGTCCCAGGTGCTCAACATCCCCGGCATCAAGGCTCTGTCGTTCGACGGGCTGGAGGACGGGTCGCTGGCCGGGTACGGCCTGCTGGGCACCGCCAACCTGATCAACGGCGTCTACAAGGGTGAGAACGCGGTCCCGGACACCGTCACCGAGGCCAGCAACCTGCTGCCCAACACCTGGGACGCCCAGGGACGCGTCAGCTGGGGCGAGCACAGCCTGAACACCGACCCGAACAACCTTCCCATCTCGCTGCAGCCGTACTACCAGCGGAACTACATGCCGGCGATGCTCGGCTGGCTCGGCTTCGGCGCCGGGGACACGATGCAGTACCAGGAATGGCAGCTGTCGAAGATGGCCGCCTACAACGCCGGAGCGGGCCTGGAGACCAGCGTCGGCACGCTCAACAGCACCGGCGACGCCAACCAGGTGATGGACACCTGGAACCAGTGGGAGACGGCCCGCAACGCCGGAGCGTTCACCCCGGCCCAGCAGGCCGAGATGAAGGACCTCAACTCCTACTGGCACCTGGTCGACACGGTGCCCGGCAAGTCCTGGGACCTGTACAACGTCCAGTACCCGGCGGCGCTGAGCGCGAGCAACAACGGCACGGCGAACACGTGGTCGTACACGAACACCCACCCCGCCCAGCCGCTGCAGTTCCAGCTCCAGGCCTCCGGCGGCGCGGTCAGCAAGGTCGCCGTCGCACTCAACGGATCCACTGTCACCTACACGGCGAACGTGCCCTCCGGCGGCTACTTGGTCGCCGACGGGACCGGGGCCGCCAACATCTATGACAGCACCTGGCACAAGCTCGGCACCGCCACGGTCAGTGGCTCCGCGTCCTACGTCGCCGGAGCCCAGAACATCACCCTTGCCAGCACCGGCACCGGCACGTCCCAGGTGAGGTTCCTGACCCTCGGCACTCCCGAGAAGGTCACCGCGCCGGCCACCATCGCCGCACCCGCGACCGTCACCACCGGCGCGCCGGTGAAGGCCACCACGAGCTACACCAACACCAGCGCACGCGCGCAGACCAACGTATCCACGGTCTTCGATGCCCCCGCCGGCTGGAAGGCGACCGCCACCACTCCGGCCGCCTTCAAAGCCGTACCCCCCGGACGAAGCGTCAGCACCACGTGGACCCTGAGTCCGCCGACCGGCGAGAGCGCGGGAAGCTCCAGCACCTTCACTGCTCAAACCACATACAAGGGGGCGACACGCGAATACCGCGTGCTGGCCTCGGTGTCCGTCGTGTCGCCGTACCCAGACCTCGCACTGAACGCCACGGCCACAGCGTCATCGGTGTACGACTCCCGCTACCCGGCCAGCAACGCCATCGACGGCGACAGCACCACCGAATGGGTATCCCAGGGCGAACTGAACCCCTGGATCCAACTGAAGTGGAGCACACCCCAGACCATCGGCAGCGTCACCCTGTCCGACCGGAACAACATGACCGACTGGGCCCCCGGCGGAACGCTGACCTTCAGCGACGGAAGCACCGTCGCCGTCAACGGCATCCCCAACGACGGAGGTCCGCGCACGGTCGGCTTCCCACCCAAGACCGGCATCACCTCGGCGAGGTTCCAAGTCGCCGGCGGCTCCGGCAGCAACGTCGGATTGCAGGAGATCGAGGTCTACAGCCACTAACCGTCACTCACACAGCCGGCCGGGGCGTTGCACCAACGCCCCGGCCGCCTGCCGCCAGGCATGAGCCTCGAGCGCCGGCCTTTTCTCCAAGTCTCTTCGCCTCGCTCCTCCACACGGCCTCCGCTCCCTGCATGGCCGGGAACCTATCCGACCCGACCCCGTCACCGCGCCCCGTCCCAGGTTCCAAGCCCTAGCCGCCGCGACCTCTGGCGCCGCCTTCTACGAAGCCGTCGCTCTGGCCAGAGCGCTGAAGCTGCCGCACATCCGCCACGCAACGGCAGACGGGGTTGGTTGACATTGGAGCGACAGAACATCTCCATCGCCGGACGCGGCGACGGACAGAAGCGAAACCGCTCCGGCCTCTGGTTCACCGTCGCAGCCGCCGTTCGCGATCTACGACCCGATCTCGTGCCCCTGGAAAGCTTGGCCGTCCACGTGAATGCGCCGGGCACGACGCGATGATCCACGTCGCCCCGTCCCGGAAAGCCTGCAATCAGACTCTTATATCTGCTGCCCGCCGGACGGCCAGCCGAGCCACCGCCACGGGCTGTCCGGTGACGACGCGAGGACGTGATGGGCCCGGACGGTGCTGGTGTACATCGAACCGTACGTGTCGTTGTCGTAGAAGATCACCCGGCCCAGGCTGAAGCCGGCCGAGTAGTCCTCCCAGGAGTGGTAGCGCTCAGTCGCACGCTTCCCGGCCAGGACGACGACGGTGCGGGCCGTGCTCTCCGCCACCAGGCCGGTGGCCAGGGCCCAGAACGCGACGTGGACGGCACGGCCCAGATCGTAGGCATACAGGCTGCGGACCGGGCCGAGCGGCGGCAGCAGGCCGTCCCGGGCGAACGCGGACTCGTACGCGACGATGCGGTGCGCCTCCTTGACCTCACCAGAGTCCTTGAGGACGGACAACCACTCCTCCGGCAGCGGTGGACGGCCGAAGCTGCGCCACAACTGGACACGTATCGCGAGAGCCCGCTCGGCGGTCGTGTCCTCGTAACGCCCCTCGAACAGCCGCTCAATCTTCCGCTGCCAGTCCTCGCGGCTGCGGATCCCCCAGACGTTCTGCAGAAGGTTACGGCTGTTCTCCACCGACAAGTGCGGGTCGACCAGTAGGTTCCAGGCCCGGCCACCGGGGATCGACATGTTCGCTCCGCACACCAGGCCGGGCACCACCTCGGCGTCAGCCGGTCCGAGCCCCAGGCGGACATCCGGGCCGCGTTTGGAGGTGACGAGCGTGCCCGGGCGCGGGCAGCCGCCGCCCGGACAGGGCCGGTCGTCGTAATGGTCGTCCTGCTTGCCACGTCCGAACATCGTTACCACAAGGAGCCTCCCCCGACTCGAAATGCTGCGTGATCACCGACGCATCACCCCTGCGAACGGCTTGGTCCACGATGGCGCGCGTCAAGCCGATCAAGTGACGGCGCTTTTACCGTACCGGGGAGCTGAGCGATGTCATCGTGCTGGTGCCCTCCTACGGTGGCATTCCCGCCACACAGGGCGCCGGCGGGTCCCGCCCAGCCGACCTCGCGGCCCTGCTCGACGAGATCGCCGCCGACTAACGCGGCACGCTGACAACAATGCGGCAGGCACTCATGATCAAAATGTGACTGGGCTTGCATCGCTTTCCCGGACTCCACGAGTCTGCGACACCGGTCGCCGGACGGAGTCTGATATGCCGAAGCCTCATCCGCCGGCGTTCCATCGCCGGGCCGTGGAGTTGGCCCGGTCCGGGAACACACCCCAGCGGCCATCACCTTTGTGGGCTTCGTTCGACCACGACAACGACCACACCAGACTCCTGCGGTGCCTGAAATCGTTCGCATGGCGCACCAACATCCGCGACCAGCCCCATGTCCAGACCCTTGATCCGTATGGTTCAATCCTTTGTCGCAAAAACCGCACCTGGGCGCCACGGCCGGTCAACAGGAAGGTCTCAATCGAATAACGGTGCCTGTCCTTCGCATGATCTTCGGTCTACTTTGGGGCGACTCGTCCGCAAACATTCCGCTCACAAATGGAACACGGCTGTACCCGCGGACCCACCCTCATGCCATGACCGAAAGGTGCCCCACCTTGGCATCCGTCGAAATCCTCAGTCCTCACGCCGGCTCCGGCTCGTCCGGCGGCCCCGGCCGCTCCTCCCGATCTCTCAAGCGCGAAGTCGGCCTCATCGGCCTGACCTGGGCCTCCGTCGGCTCGATCATCGGTTCCGGCTGGTTGTACGGCGCGCAGAAGGCCGTCGTCGTCGCCGGGCCCGCCGCGATCGTGTCGTGGATCATCGGGGCGGTGGCGATCACGCTGCTCGCCTTGGTGCACGCCGAGCTCGGCGGCATGTTCCCGGTGGCCGGCGGTACTGCCCGGTATCCGCATTACGTCTTCGGCGGGTTCGCCGGGATGTCGTTCGGCTGGTTCTCCTGGCTGCAGGCGGCGACTGTGGCGCCGATCGAGGTCGAGGCCATGATCGGCTACGCCGGGTACTTCAGCTGGGCCAAGAGCTGGCAGAATCCCGACGGCACGCTGACCCACACCGGCTTCCTGGTCGCGCTGGCGCTGCTGGCGGTGTTCGTCCTGGTGAACTTCCTGGGCGTCAAGACGCTCGCCCGGGTCAACACCTCCGCGACCTGGTGGAAGATCTTCATCCCGCTGCTGGCGATCTTCGTGATCTCCGCCGGGCACTTCGAGGTCTCGAACTTCACCTCGCACGGCTTCGCCCCGTTCGGTGCCAAGGGCATGCTGGCGGCGATCAGCACCTCGGGCATCATCTTCGCGCTGCTGGGCTTCGAGCAGGCCATCCAGCTGGCCGGCGAGTCGCGCAACCCCGAGCGTGACATCCCCCGCGCGGTCCTCGGATCGGTCGCCGTCGGTGCCGGCATCTACCTGCTGCTGCAGCTGTCCTACATCGGCGCTTTGCCGGGCAGCACCTTCGTGCACGGCTGGGCGAACCTGGCCTACAAGGGCATCGACGGTCCGTGGGCCGGCCTGGCCTCGATCGTCAGCCTGGGCTGGCTGGCACTGATCCTGCGGGCCGACGCCATCATCTCCCCCGGCGGCACCGGACTGATCTACACCGCCTCCACCTCGCGCATCTCCTACGGCATGGCCCGCAACGGACTGGTGCCCCAGCTGTTCGCGCGCAGCAACAAGCGCGGCGTGCCGTGGTTCGGCCTGCTGGTCTCCCTCGGCATCGGCGTGCTCTGCTTCCTGCCGTTCCCCAGTTGGCAGCGGCTCGTCGGCTTCATCACCTCAGCCAGCGTGCTGATGTACGCCGGCGCCCCGCTGGCGTTCGGGGCCCTGCGCAAGCGACTGCCGGAGGCCGAGCGGCCCTACCGGCTGCCCCTCGGCGACGTGATCGCGCCGCTGTCCTTCGCTGTCGCGGGCCTGATCATCTACTGGTCCGGCTGGGACACACTGCGCTGGCTGGCGGGCTTCACCGCGGTCGGTTACGCACTGCTCGGCGGCTACGCCTGGTACGCGCACGCGACACGCAAGCCCTACGCGCCGCGGATGCAGTTCAAGTCCGCGTTGTGGCTGCCGGTCTACCTGCTCGGTCTGGGGCTGATCTCCTGGCAGGGCGGCTTCGGCCAGGGCGCCCAGGGCCACATCGGGCTGTGGTGGGACATGGCGCTGGTCGCCGCGTTCTCGCTCGCCATCTACTACTGGGCGATCAACACCGCACTGCCCGCCGAAGAGATCCAGGCGAACGTCGCCACAGTCGAAGTGGTCGACGAGGGCGGCCACTGACAGCTCACGAGATGTGCAACGAGACCGGGCCCGGCGAATGATCGCAGGGCCCGGTCTCCTTGCACCAAGACTGCATAACCTCCTCTTATGCTCAACACTCGTCGCCTTAGCCTGCTTCGGGATATTGACCGCACAGGGACCATCGCTGGAGCTGCCCAACTGGCGGGCTGCACGCCGTCGGCGGCTTCACAGCAGATATCCGCACTGGAGCAAGAGCTGGGGATCAATCTGCTGGAGCGGTATTCCCGCAGCGTCCGCCTGACTGAAGCAGGCCGTGTTCTGGTCGAGCATGCCCATCGTGTATTCGCCGAACTCGATGCCGCCGAGACTGCGGTGCGGGCCGTCTCCGGCCTACGTGGGGGGGGCAATCCGGGTCGCAGCGTTCAACAGCGTTGCCACCGGTCTTGTCGTCCCCGCCTTGATGGTCTTCCGGCAGCGGTACAAGGGCGTGCGCATGACGTTCACAGAGGCGGAACCTGAGATCTCGATGCCGGCTGTGGCCAACGGCGACCTGGACCTGGCGATCACTCACGAGTACGGGCGCTTGCCAAAACCCGATCTAAGCGGCCTGCGGCAGGTGCTTCTTCACCGTGACCAACTGCTGCTGGCCGTGCCGCCACACCTTCAGCGGGCAGGCCAGAAGACCGCGCGACTGCGGGACTATGCAGAGGCAACCTGGTTGTCCGCGTTGCCCAGCTCCGGATTCCAAGCAGCCACAGAACTCCTCTGTCGCGCGGAAGGCTTCGAGCCGGATATCGCCTTCGGCTCAGATCAGTACGAGCTCCTGCTTCAGATGGTGGCTGCCGACTTCGGCGTCACACTCGTTCCCTCGCTGGCCGCAACACCGCGCAGAGGTGTGGACTACTTGGAGGTATCCCAACCCACACGCCTCACACACGACATCCACATCACGACCCGCGACGCCGATACATCACCAGCGGTGGAAGCTCTTACTGCGCTACTCGTTCAGCGCGGCCGCCTGATTCTTGCCGAGGGCGATCAGCGAAATCAGTTCCCAAGCCGTGTGCGCTGCGACGAGGCCGGTGATGTCGGCGTGGTCGTAGGCGGGGGTGACCTCCACGATGTCGCACCCGACGATGTTCAGCCCTGACAGACCCCTGAGTGTGCCGAAGAGTTCCCGAGTCGTCAGTCCGCCGACCTCCGGAGTTCCGGTAGCCGGGGCATGGGCCGGATCCAATACGTCGATGTCCACGGACACATAGACGGGCCTTGTTCCTAGCCGTCGTCGGATCTGCGCGACGATGTCGCTGATCGACCGGTCCTGGAAGTCTTGACTGTCGATCCGCTCGAATCCGGCTTTCCGGTCTTCGACCAATTCGCTCGGGTCGTAAATGCCGCCACGGGTTCCGACGTGCTGGCAGTGGTCCAGGTCGATGATTCCTTCTTCGGCTGCGCGCCTGAAGGGCGAGCCGTGCCACACGCTCTCGCCATGGCATGTGTCCCAGGTGTCCAGGTGTGCGTCGAAGTGAAGGACTGCAAGGGGGCCATGGGCCGCGGCAGCTGCTCGCAAAAGCGGCAGGGCAATCGTGTGATCACCGCCGAGGGCCACGACGCGAGTTCCCCTCTGCACTAGGTCCCGCGCAACTGTCTCGGTCTTCGCGACCGCGCGGTGTATGTCGTACGGGCCGATCGCGACATCGCCGGCATCGACAACTTGTTGGCAGCCGAATGGATAGACGTCCAGGAACTGGTGGTAGGGATGCAACTGCCGAGAGTTTTCGCGAATATGCGCGGGCCCGAAGCGGGCCCCGGGACGAAAGCTGGTGCCACTGTCGAAGGGAACACCGAGGACTGCCACATCAGCCTGGGCAACGTCTTCGAGGCGCGGCAACAGCGCATAGGTCGCGATGCCCCCATAGCGCGGCATCTCGGGGTCGTCGCGCTGTCCGATCGGCGTGCCATCGCCCATAAGAGAGTGCTCCAATTCGTTGCTGCCTGACCAGGGTGGCTCATCATCAGCCCCCAGAGAAGTCGCCTCTCCTGATGCGAAGCACAAGGCGATCTAATGCTTGTGGGCGTGGTGATCAGGTTGAGTGTCAAGAGTTGCCGGCAGCCAGCGCGCGGGCCACGCCGCCGATCAGGGTGCCGCTGGCGGCCAGCGCGGCGCGCAGGTCGTCGTTGGAGGTCGGGCCTCGATGCTGGTCGAGGACGACGCCGAGCACCAGCCGGGTCTTGCCGGAGGCATCGGGCTGCCGGGCCGCCCACATCAGTGCGCCGCCGGCCGGGGTGCTGGAGCCGGTTTTCATGCCGATCACTCCGTGCTGGCCAAGGAGCGTGTTGGTGTTGACGAGCTGGTTGCGCAGGCCCGGGACCGTGGCGGTGGGCATGGCGACGATCTGGTCGAAAACGTCGTTGCCGACGATCTTCTCGGCCAGCTTGAGCTGGTCGACGGCGGTGCTCTGGGTCGACTCCTCGTACCCGCTGGCCCCGGTGTAGGTGGTCGCGGTCATGCCGAGGCTGCCTGCGGCGGCGTTCATCTTGGTGACGAATGCGTCCTCGGATCCGGCGTCCCAGCGGGCGAGCAGCCGTGCGATGTTGTTGCCGGACGGGATCAGCATCATCTCCAGCAGATCGCGTTCGCTGAAGGTCTGCCCTTTGGCGACTGACACGGTCGACTGCTGCGGGTCGGACGCTTCGGCGGCGGCCTGGCCGTCGACACCGATCATCGGGCCACGATCGTCGCCGTCGAGCGGGTGGTCGTTGAGGACGACCAGGGCGGTCATCACCTTGGTGACGCTCGCTATCGGGACCGGCTTCTGATCGCCCTTGGCGCCGAGGCTGCCGATGCCCTCTACCTCGACGGCCGCCTGACCTTGGGACGGCCACGGCAGGGTGGAACCGATATCCGTCGACGTCGACGTCGACACCGGCGACGGCGCGGGCGCATATCCGGACGTGGATCCGGACGCGGGATCGGGCGAGGACTCGGGTACGGAGGTGGACCCGGTCGCGGCGGCGGACCCGGATGCGGACGCGGGCATGCTCCGGGAAGCGGAGTGGTCGTCACCGCCGTGAGCGAAGGCGACCGCGGCGGCGGACGCGGTCAGGCCGACGACGGCGAGGGCCGGGACGGCCAGGAGAGCGCGACGGTGGCGGGACTGGTTCACGCTCCGACGATCCCCCGGCCTCGTATCGGGACGACCGTGACGGTGTGTCGATCGAGCCTGGGCTTTGTATCAGTCCGGTATCTGCGAAGCCTGAGTGAGCGTGAGTCTGGCGATGGCACCGCCGTCGGATGCGTTGGCCAACCCCAGGCCGGCGCCGATGACCCGGGCCTGGCCGAGGGCGATGGTCAGGCCGAGGCCCTGGCCGCGTCCCCGTTCGGGCGCGCCGGTCCGGAACCGGGACGGCCCCTCGGCGAGGATGTCCGGCGGGAAGCCGGGACCGTGGTCCCGCACGGTCAGCGTCTGGCCGTCGACGGTGAGCTCGATCGGCGGGGCACCGTGCCGGTGGGCGTTGACGAGCAGGTTGGTCAGTATCCGGTCCAGGCGGCGGGGATCGGTTCGCACCACGGGATCGCCCTCGATCCTGAGCAGGACGGTCCAGCTGGTGTCGGCGACGGTCTCGATGATGAACTCGCGCAGCGGCACCGCGACGAAGTCCGCCGTCTCGACCCGCGCGTCCAGGCGGGAGACCTCCAGCAGGTTCTCGGTCAGGCTTCGCAGGGCCCGCACTCGGTCCCGGACCAGTTCGGTCGCTTCGCCGTCCGGCAGCAGCTCCGTGGCCGTGACCAGTCCGGCCAGCGGTGTGCGCAGCTCGTGGGCGACGTCGGCGGTGAAGCGCTGTTCGGCCCGCAACCGCCGCTGGAGCGAGTCGGCCATCGAATCGACGGCCGCTGAGATGTCGTGGACCTCGTCACCGGCTCGGCCGCGCGGGCCGATGCGGGCCTCCAGATCGCCGGCCGCGATCCGGTGCGCGGTGCGCGCCGCGCGCCGCAGCCGCCGGCCGGCGAACTCCGCGCCGCAGGCAGCCAGCGGAACCAGCACCGCGACCGTGCCGGCGGCCGCGTAGAAGGTGCGCCGATCCAGCGCTGCGAGGTCGCGCTGCTCGGAAGCCATCGGGTACTGCGCGGTCACGATGTTTCCGTGGAAGGATTCGGCCGCCCACATCACCGGCGAAGGACCGCTGGTGTCGTAGTAGGTAACCGGTATGGCGGAGGCTTGCGCAAGGGACACCAGCTGTGCCGGCGCGTCGAGAGCCGGTCCCGGCGGAACCGGCTCCTGGCCGGCCCCGATCGTCTGTGCCAGGTTCGATTCCGCGCTCGCCCGGCCGTAGAAGAGCTGACCTGACTTAGTGGTCTGGTGAATGCGCACACCGATCGAACCGGACGCGACCGTCACCGCCACGGCGGACAGCACAGCCATCCGCAGGCTCAGGGAACGCAGCGGGTTCCTCATCGGCGCAGCTTGTAGCCGAAGCCGCGGACCGTCTCAATCCGCTCCGCGCCGATCTTCGTCCGCAGCCGCGCGACACAGAGGTCGACGACCCGGGAGTCGCCCCCCTGCCAGCGGTAGTCCCACACGTCACGCAGCAACCGGTGGCGCTCCATCACGACACCGGGATGGGCGGCCAACGTCAGCAGCAAGCGCAGCTCGGTCGGCGTCAGGGCGACCGGCTCACCGCCGCGGGTGACCTCCATGCCGTCGGGATCGATCCGCACGTCGCCGAAGGCGAGCACGGCGGGCGGTTCGCTGCACGGATCCACGGCGATCCGGCGCATCACCGCCCGGATCCGCGCCACCAGCACCGAGGTGTCCACCGGCTTGACCACGTAGTCGTCCGCTCCGGCCTCCAGCCCGCCGACCACGTCCAGCGAATCGCCGCGCGCTGACATCATCAGGATCGGCACTTGGCTGCTCTCGCGGACTCTCCGGCACAATCCGATACCGTCGAGTCCAGGCAGCATCACGTCCAGCAAAAGCAGGTCCGGCGCCGCCTCGCGGAAGCGCTCCAGGCCCGCCAGACCGTCTGACGCCGTCCCCACCGAGAAGCCGTAACGCTCCAGAGCCCGGCCCACGGTGATCCGGATCACCTCGTCGTCCTCGACAAGCAGCACACGCGTCACGCGGTAATCATCACATGGCAGATCAACCGCCTACTGTGTGCCTTGAAGGTACCTGCTGCGCCGTACGAACCCGGGCGGATCAGCCGCGCCGCCGACGCATCTCGATCCGCGACCGGACGAATCCGGCCGACCCGGCGGCTGCCAGCACCGGCAGCGCCACGACCACCGCACCGAGGTACAGCCAGGGCGGCGCGAGAAAGACATGCTCGGCGGCCAAGGTGTTGCCCGGCTCGGCGGCGATGTGCTGAGCTTTGGCCTCGATCAGGCCGACGGCCGGCAGCAGTCCGAACGCCGTACCCAGCACGGCGCCGAGGCCGGCCGTGACGGCGGCCTGCGAGCCGGCCAGCAGCCGCCGCACCCGGGGCCTGGCGCCGATCGCGGCCAGCGTCTCCAGGTCGGCCTGGGCGTCGGTGATGGCCAGGCCGGTGGCCACCGCCGCCGCGCCAAGCATCACCACCCCGGCCACCGCCGCAAGCGCGAGCAGGCCCGCCCTCGTCTGGCTCTGGTAGCCGCGCTCGACGTAGAAGCGCTGCTCGATCCCGGCCGCCCCGACCAGATTGTCGGCCCGCTGCTCCTGCTCGGCGCTGGGCATGCGCGAGGTGTCGAACAGCACGGTCATCGGAATGAAGTTCACCCCGTACTTGTCCAGCGTGCCGGGGGCCACCACGGCGGTGACGTCCCACCGCGGGCTGTCGACGAACGCCGCCGGCAACGTCGCCGTGACGAAGCTGCCCGGACACGACTGCTGCGTGCAGTCGCGGCCGACGCGGAGCTGGACCGTCGGGTTCGGCCCGGTGGTGGCGAGGTCGTACTTGTCGAAGACCACGGCGCCGCCGGCCTTCAGGACCGCCTCGGCGGCCGCGTCCTGCCGTCCGACCAGGGCTCGCACCAGTTCGGGACCGCCGGACACCACGGTCGAGCTGCCGGTCAGGAACTGGAGCACGCCGCCGCCCATCCCACTGCAACGCGGATCCCCGTCGTGGACCACGGAATCCTGCTCCGGCGGGCACGCGTTCTCCGGTGTGCGGAGCACCGTCGGTGCGACCGGCTGAGTCTGGCCGTCCCCGAAGCCGACCCCCTGCATCACCGCGGCCTGTTTCGTCGGCAGCACCGCCTCGATCTGCTGGACCAGGCGGTCCGCCGCAGCCGGGGCGAGGTTGGTGGTGCCGTCTCCGAGCGAGGCCACGGCCTGGCCCAGACGCAGCTGGCTCTGGTAGTAGTGCCGCTGCTGCGCGTCGTCGGAGTTGATGACCATGGCCACCCCCGTCGCCCCGGCCACGGCGGCCATGATCGCGGCCACCGCCGGTGCGGTGCGGCCGCGGTTGCGGGCGCCGTCGCGCAGCGCCAGCCGGCCGGTCAGCGGAAGCAGCCGGGCCAGTTTGCCCGACCACGCCACCAGAATCGGAGTACATGCCACAAGACCCAGCTCGGCGAATGCGACACCGGCGGCCACCGGGATGGGGTTGCCGCCTCGAAAAGCCCCCACCAGGATCAGGGCACTACCGAGCACGACGCCGGCCAGCCCGATCAGCGGCAGCTTCCACGGCATGGCCGACTGGCCGCGCCGTCCGGTCAGCGCCACCATGACGTCCTGGCGCGCGGTCGCGATGGCCGGGGCCACCGCCGCCGCCACGCCGGTGCCGACGCCGAGCACCGCCGCGGCCGCCAGCTCCAGCGGCCTGAGCCGGAATCCCCCCAGTGCCTGCTGCGTGTGATGTCCGAACCAGGGCAGCACGGCCGCCGCTCCCCCGATACCCGCCACCGTCCCGACGACGCCGCCAACGGCCCCGAGCACGATGCCGTCGGCGAGCACGATCCGACGCAGCCGCCGGCTGTCCGCGCCGGCCGCGCCGAGCAGGCCGAAGTCCCGGCGCCTGCGGCGGGCACTCACGGCGAACGCCGGCCCGGCCAGCAGCACCACCTCCAGCAGGACCATGGACAACGCGATCGCCGCCACGGCCAACGTCGAGCTCTGGCTGCTGCTGCCGCCGCCGGTGGCAGGATACGCGCCGTAGTAAGGGACCTGAGACGCCGGCGGCGGATCGGCCAGGAGGTGCTTGGACTGCACGGTGAAGCCCTGCGCGTTGAGCCGCTGCGTCAGGCTCCAGTCGACCCCGCCGGGGACCGCGATCGGGAAGACGGCCTGGCCGGACGGCCCCTGCTGCGGAGCGAAGGCTCCCGGGTAGTCGAAGACTATCGGGTCGTAGGGAGTCAGCTTGCTGTCGTAGACCCCTGTCACGCGCACAGTCTTGCTTTGCGGAGGAGCGTCGCCGACGACCGGGTCTGTCGAGCGCAAGGCGATCGTGTCGCCGACGCCCTTGTGCAGCTGCCCGGCCAGCGCGCTGCTCAGCGCGACCTCGTCGGCGGAGGCCGGGGGGCTGCCGGCGATCCGGTCGGCGGTGCCGGCCAGCTTCGGATCGGCGAGGTCGGTGTCCATCACCTGGCCCCACGCCCGCCCGGCACTGTCGACGATCTGCACTTGGCCGGCGTATTGCGCTTCAGGCCGGGCGACGTGCGAACCGGCGGGAAGGAGCGCGCTCAGGTCGGCCACCGTCGCCGGTGTCGTCCGCAGCGGTGCCACGGAATGCCCGGCCGCGTCCTTCGCCGGCCCGGCCCCGGACAGGTCAGGGGTCTGATACATCGGGGTGCCGACGTCGGTGAGGAGGGCGTCGTAGCTGCCCATCTGCCAGACGGCCTTTTGTTCGGCTGTGATTTGGGAGCTGTGCCACAGTGTGTCGGCGGCTGAGGCGCCGGCGACCGGTAGTGCGAGCATCGCCACCACCAGGGCTGAGCGTTTCTTGTTCCGCCACGCCTCCCGGCGGGCTACCCGCAGTGCCAGTCCCCAGCTGCTCATGCCTGGGCCTCGCCGCCGACCAGCAGGTCATCAGGACGCTGCGATGGTGCTGATTCGTCGACGATGAGGCCGTCGCGGATGAATACGATGCGGTCGGCCCAGGCGGCGTGCCGGGCCTCGTGGGTGACCAGGACGCCGGCGGCGCCTTCGTCGCAGCGTGTGCGCAGTAGGCGCAGTACCGCCTCGCCGGTCTCGGTGTCCAACGCGCCGGTGGGTTCATCGGTGAGGATCAGGCGCCGCTGTCCGATCAGTGCCCTGGCGATGGCCACCCGCTGCTGTTGGCCACCGGACATCTCGTCGGGGAACCGGTCCGCCTCGGCCTGTAGCCCCACTTCCTCCAGTGCGGTAAGGGCTTCCTGTCGTGCTTTGCGGGCTGGGATGCCGTCCAGTTCCCGGGGCAGGGCCACGTTTTCGGCGGCGGTCAGCGCTGGAATCAGGTTGTAGTCCTGGAAGACGTAGCCGACCGAGCGTCGCCGGATCGCGGCGAGCTGTGCTTTGGACTGGGAGGCCAGCGGTGTCTGCTCGACCAGTATGTCGCCGCTGGAGGGGGTGTCCAGGCCGCCGGCCAGTGACAGCAGTGTGGACTTGCCTGAGCCGGACGGGCCCATCACCGCCACCAGTTCCCCGGCCTGCACGGTCAGGTCCACGCCGCGTAGTGCGTGTACCTCGGCGGTGCCTTTGCCGTGGGTCCGGGTGACCTTGCGTAGTTCCAGAATCGCTGTGCCGCTCATGTGGTTTTCCCCTCCTTGGTGGCATTAGCCGGTGCGCTGTCGCCGCGCCCGGCCCCGGTGCCGGTCTGATCTGCGGGCCCGGTGGCCCGGCCCTGCTGTGCGTGTCGCAGCACCCGGGCCTGGACGTGGTCCAGCCACCGGATCTCGGCTTCGCACTGGAAGATCATCGATTCCAGCACCAGCGCGGCGGCCAGTTCCCCGGCATCCAGCCGCGCCTTGACCCGCGTGTAGTCCTGCAACGCCGCCAGCGCGTGCTTGCGCTGGCCATGCACGATCGCGGCCACGTCGACCCCGGCCACCGTGACCGCCAGCGCCAGCTTCACCGCCAGCTCGTCCCGGGGCCGCTCGGCCCGCGTCACCGGCCGTGCGAACCAGGCGAACAGCTCGGCCCGGCCGGCCACGGTGATGCGGTAGAAGACGTGGTTCGCGGCGTCCTGCCCGGCAGGCTCGACCAGACCGTCGCGCTCCAGACGGTTCAAGGTCGTGTACACCTGCCCGATGTTCAACGGCCAGGTCGCCCCGGTGCGCTCCTCGAACTCGGCACGCAGCTGGTATCCGTAGCGGTCGCCGCCGGCCAGGACGGCCAGCAGGGAGTGTTTGACGGACACGACATCACGTCCGTACATACTCGGTATGGTTGCGGGTCACGGCTATATAGATACCCGGTATGCATGGGGAGGGCAAGCGGTCGCGGTCGCGAAGGTCCCCCGACCTCAGAACGCGATCGCCACTGTGTTGAGGAAACGCCGGAATGCCGACCTCCCGAGGGTGTCAACCAGGGGAGGTCGGCATTGGCGTTCTTGCCGCGGCGACCAGCGGCTCTACTCGGCTCTACTCGGTCCTGCTCGGTCCTACTCGGTCCGCAGCGCGGTGGCGGTCTGCGACCGGGCCGCCCAGCCGGCCGGCAGCAGCGCCCCGAGCAGGGCGATCACGATCCCGCCGGCCAGCAAGGGGATGAGCAGCCCGGCGGTGTAGGTGTGGGTCACGCTCGGCGGCAGGTGCCGGCCGATCGCGTTGCCCATCGGGGTCAGCGTCGACTTCTCCACCGCGACCCCGAGCGGGACCCCGATCAGCCCGGCGATCAGGCCGGTGAGGGTCACCGAGGTCAGAACCATCGCGATGGTCTGCTTGGGGGTCATCCCGAGCGCCTTGAAGATCCCCAGATCATGGGCCCGCTCCCGGGTGTCCTGCACCACCATGCTCAGCACCCCGAGCGCGGCGACCGCCGTCATCATCAGCGTGAGGATGGCCACCAGGGTGCCCATGATGATCACCACGATGTTCTTGCCCCCGTCCGAGTTCGACTGGACCGAGGCGTTCAGCGGGGTCAGCGCGGCGGCGGCCGAGGCGGACCAGTCCCGTCCGCTGACCTTCGGGGCCAGCTCGACGTTGAACTGGTCGATGTGCGAGGTCAGACCGGCGGCGGTGAAGGTGGCCGCATCCGTCATGACCGTGTAGTCGCTGCCCACGTTGATGTCGTAGTTGATGCCGACGACCTTCAGCGACAGGTGCTTGTTCTGCTGCGCCACGGTGACGTTGTCACCGACGTGGATCCCCACCGCCGAGGCCAGCTTGTCGCCGACCACGGCCTCGCCGCGCGCCGAGTACCAGCGGCCGGACAGCAGCTCCATGTGCGTCCAGGAGAAGTCGCCGGCGACCGTGAACACCCTCGGCGTTTCGCCGCCGGGCGGGGCGCCGACTATGGTCGCGCCGCTGTCGCCCCAGCCGAACGCGACCTTCGTGCCCGGGGTGTCGGCGAGCACGGCGGCCACCTTGGCGGCGTCCAGGTGCGGGTTGCGCGGGTCGTTGGGGCCGTAGAGACCCCAGGGCACGCCCACGTCGGCCGTGGGTATCACAATGTCCGACCCGACGTTGAAACCCGCGGTGCTGGCGTCCAGGTACTTGTTGAACCCGGTCTCCAGCCCCACCGCGAACGTGGCACTCACCACGCCGAACAGCACCGCCGCACCGACCACCACGGCCCGGGCCGGCCGGGCGAACGGCTGGGCCAGCCCCAACGACACGGCCCGGGGCAGCGGCAGCCGCGAGGCCAGACGCTGCGCCGCCTGACCGCGCCCGGCCCTGGGGGCGCGGCCGACCACCAGGGCCCGCACCGTCGGCATCCGGCCGGCCCGCAGTGCCGGGATCAAAGCCGTGACGCCGACGATCAGCAGGGCGCCCAGCGACACCACGGCGCTGACCCACGACGGAATCGTGCCACTGGCCGCGCCGAGCTGCTTGGTGGCCGAGCCCAGGATCGGCACAGCCAGGAGGTTGCCGAAAACCGTGCCGAGCACCACGCCGAGTGTCGCCGGGATCATGGCCTGCGCGACGTAGGCACGGGCCACCTGCGAAGGGGTGAAGCCCAACGACTTCAGAATCCCGATGCGCCGGATTCCCGAGGCCACAGCCCCGCTGACCACGATCGAGATGATCAGCACCGCCATGAACAGCCCGAGGATCCCGAAGCCGACCAGGAACGGCACGTAGGCCTTGGCGTTCCCGGTCGCCTGCTGCTCCGCGGTCAGGTACGACTGCCCGCTCTCGATCGCGCCGGCCGGCGCGGCGGCGGCCACCGCCTGCTTGTCGGCGGCGATGTCGGCGGCGGTCCCGGCATTGGCGAACCGGTAGAGCATCTGCTCGTCGGACTTGGCGCCGGCGGCGGTGAGCCGTGCGAAACCGTCGGCGGTGGCGAAGGCGGTCGCGCTGCTGGTCACCGAGTTGGCGAAGCCGACGACCCGGAACGACGGCTTGCCCGGCAGGGAGGAGAACACCACCGAATCGCCGAAGCAGTCGGTGGCATAGTCCTGCCACGGCAGGGCGATCTCGCCCGGGCTCGTCGGCCAGCGCCCCCGGGTCAGCGCCAGCTGGTCCATCCCGGAGGTGCTGCCCAGGTCGGGCCGGGTGGTGACGGTGATCGGACCGTTGTCGTGACCGGCCCAGTCCTTCGTGGCGCAGTCCATGCCGATCGTCGTGTCCAGGGCGGCGGCGACCGGGTACGGCCCGGACGCCTCGGTGACGCCGGCGACGTGGGCGGTGGCGGCGGCCTGCGCGGCCGAGACCTTCGAACTGTCGAACTGGACCGCCAGGTGCGCCCCGTGCCGAGCACTGAAAGCGTGCTCGAACGGAGCCTGCACGACAGCCAGCAGACCGAGCGACAGCACCGAGGAGGTGACGGCGGCGAACGTCGTCAGGGCCATGACGAAAGACTGCACGCGGCGCCGGCCCACGCCGGAGCGTACGACCTTGCCCAGGGCGCTCACCGGCTCACCGCCAGCAGCAGGCGGGCCACGGCCCGGAAACCGGCCTCGAAGACGCGCCGGGGCATCGGCGGCTTACCCAGTGTCATCGGGCCTCTCCCGCCGGACGGACCAGCAGCGTGCGGGCGGCCGGGCCGGCACCGCTGCCGTCGTTGACGACGTCCCGCTCGACCGCGCCGTCCACCAACTCGATCGTGCGGCGCGCGGTGCTCGCGGCCAGCTGCACGTCGTGGGTGACCAGCAGGATGGTCTGGCCCGCGCTGTTCAGCTCCAGCAGCAGCCGGCGCACGTCCTCGGCCGAGCTCGAGTCCAGAGCGCCGGTCGGCTCGTCGGCCAGCAGCAGCGCCGGCCGGTTCATCAGGGCCCGGGCCACCGCGACGCGCTGCCGTTGCCCGCCGGACAGCCGCTGCGGATAGGCCCCGGCATGCCGGTCGATGCCCAGCGAGCCGAGCAGTTCGACGGCCCGCTGCTTCGCTTCGCCCTTGCCCATCCCGGCCAGCTGCGCCGGAACCATGACGTTGTCCATGACGGTCAGGTCGTCGAGCAGGTTGAAGAACTGGAAGATCATGCCTACCGAGGCCCGGCGGTACTTCGCCGAACCGGCCTCGCCGAGCTGGTCGACGCGGGTGCCGTCGACGGTCACGGTGCCGCTGGAAGGCTTGTCCAGACCGGCGATCAGGTTCAGCAGCGTGGACTTGCCGCTGCCGGAATGGCCGAGGATCGCCACGCACTCACCAGCCGCCACAGACAAGGTCACGCCGGCCAGTGCGGGCGGGCCTTCGTCGTACTTCTTCGTCGTGCCGCGAAGATCGATCATCGGTGCATTCGTCATGACCATGAACCTAGGAACGGACCACGATCCGCCGCGTCGGCCGGCGGATGTCACCTCTTCCCAGGCCATCGCCCCGGGGGCGTATCCGGCGTACATCCCCGGGGCGACGCGCAGAGCCGGCGCCGTTGAATACGATCTCCGCATGGAACAGCTTCTCCAGCGTCTCTCGACATCGAAGCGCGTGACCTGGCTGACGTCGCAGGCCGTGGTGCTGGCCATCGCCTTCTTCTACGCGCTGATGTTCCGCGTGACGATGCCGGCCCCTGCGTACGGCCTGTTCCGGTTCCCCCACCTCGAGCCCTTCCAGACGACGGTTCTGTGCGTCGTGCTCGCCCTGCCGGTTCTGCTGGTGCGCCGTCTGCCGGCGACCGTCCTCGCGGTGATCCTGGGCGAATCAGTCCTCGGCGACGCCTTCGGCGCGCGGCCCTTGATCGTGTTCATCCTGCTCGTCGGCCTGGTCGGGTACCTCGCCGTCCGGCGGCCGAAGGCTGCCGCCGTCGGCTCCGTCGCGGGCGTCGCGGCCGGGTTCGTCAACGACATCCACATCCCCGGGCAGGGCGTCGGCGACCAGGCCCAGTGGGCCGGGTGGCTCGCGTTGTGGTTCGCGGTCGCGTGGGTCTTCGGGGGGGTGTATCGCAAACGCAGTGAATACCTCGAAGCCCTGCAGGAGCAGACCGCGGCCCGCGTCGTCATGGCCGAGCGGCTGCGGATCGCCCGCGAACTGCACGACAGCGTCGCGCACAGCATCGGGATCATCACGGTGCTGTCGGGAGCGGCGGCACGGGTCGTGGAAACCAAACCCGAGCAGACGCGGCAGGCGCTGTGCGGCATCGAGACCACCAGCCGGGAAACGCTGCTCGAGCTGCAGCGCATGCTCGGGGCGCTCCGCCGCGCCGAGCCGGACGACGCCACGCCGCAGGCCGCTCCGCTGGCGCCGGCCGGCAGCCTGGCCGACGTCCCGCTCCTCGCCGAACGCACGGCCGACGCCGGGGTGCGGGTCCACGTGACCTGGCAGGGCGAGCAGCGTCCACTGCCGCCGGAGATCGAACTGTCGGCATTCCGGATCATCCAGGAGTCGGTGACGAACGTGGTGCGGCATTCCGGGGCGCGGACCTGCCGGGTCGCGGTCGGCTACGAGCCGACAGGAGTGCGGATCGAGGTGGTGGACGACGGGGACAACGGTCTCGGCGGGCCGGGCCGTCCGAAGTTCGCGCCGGGGGCCGGCGGCAGCGGCTTCGGCCTGCTCGGCATGCGCGAGCGGGTGACGTTGCTGTCCGGCCAGTTCAGCGCGGGCCGGCGTCCGGAGGGCGGATTCCGGGTGACGGCGAGCCTCCCGGCATGAGCGTGCGCGTGCTACTGGTCGACGACCAGCCCCTGATGCTGGTCGGGCTCGCGATCCTGATCGGCGACACCGACGACCTGGAGGTGGTCGGCCAGGCCGGCGACGGCCACGAGGCGGTGCGCCTGGTGCGCGAACTGCGGCCGGACGTCGTGGTGATGGACATCCGGATGCCGGGCATGGACGGGATCGAGGCGACCCGGCAGGCGACCGCCGAGCCGGACCCGCCCAAGGTGCTGGTGCTGACGACCTTCGACGACGACGAGTACGTCTACGGCGCACTGCGTGCCGGAGCCAGCGGATTCCTGCTCAAGAGCATGGCCCTGAACGCGATCCTCGACGCCATCCGCGTGGTGGCCGCCGGCGACGCGCTGATCGCGCCGAGCGTGACCCGACGACTGATCGCGGACTTCGCCGGAACGTCCGGCCCCGCGGCCCCCGAACCGGACGCCGAGCCGGACGCGGACTCGAGTCCCATCGCGGCGATCACCGACCGGGAACGCGAGGTGCTGGCACTGGTCGGACAGGGGCTGTCGAACACTGAGATAGCCGAGCGGTTGGTGATCAGCGCGGCGACGGCGAAGACCCATGTCGCACGTCTGTTCGCCAAGCTCGAGGCTCGCGACCGTGTCCACCTGGCGATCATCGCCTTCGAGACCGGACTTGTGCCGCGTAGACGGTAGGGCAGGGTGAGAAGAACGGTCGCCGACCACGCGTTCGCCGCGTAACGGCCGGCGTCGTGCGGTGCCCGACGAGCCTGACGCCGCAGGACCACCCGGCCTGCCCCACCTACGGGGTGTAGCGCGCTACACCTGGAAGACGGGACCGCTCCCCATGTCCGCGGCGGAGATCGAAAACTAGCGTCTACGACGTGAGCACCGATACCCGAACCCCGACCGACACCACCACGCTGACCTTGGACCGCGTCACCGAGGCCGACGGCCGCGCGACAGCCCTGCGCGCCGTCAGCCGGGCCATCCGGCGCGCCGTGTTCACCGTGATCGTCGGTGCCTCCGGTTCTGGTGACAGCGCTTCCGCGACCGGGGTCGGGTTCGTTCTGCAGCGCTCCAACGCGGTGTCTCCCCGCTGAAGTTCGCGACGATCCTGGCCGCCGTTAAAACCCTGCATCCACCAGACGCAGTTCGCAGCGCCCTCTCGGCGTCGTGCGACCTGCGTCGAACTGGTGCGCAATCTGACATCGGAGAGCTTTGATGACCACCCTTGCCCGCTGGTGCCACCGGCATCGGTTACTGACCTTGTTCGCCTGGCTCGCGCTCATCGTCGGCCTCGGAGTGCTGTCCGGGGCGGCAAAGCCGCAGTATGACAACAAGCTGTCGATCCCGGCCTCGGAGTCGAGCCGTGCCGTGGAGCTGCTGAAGACGGTGCAGCCCGCCGCTGACGGGGACAGCGACAGCGTGGTCTGGCACACGGCGCAGGGCCGGGTCACCGATGCCGCGGTGCAGCAGCGGATGACCAAGACGTTGGACCGTATCGCCAAGGCGCCGGGGATCGCGTCCGTCGCCAGTCCTTACGGCCCGCAGGGGAAATCGCAGATCAGCCCGGACGGTACGACCGCCTACGCGACGCTGACGTTCACCCAGGAAGCCGGCAAGATCCCCGTCGACCAGGCGAAGGCCGTCGCGGCCCTGGCTGACGCGGCCCGGACCGATGGGCTGCAGGTCGAGCTCGGCGGGGCCGCGGTCTCCATCGCCACCGACAGCGGCGGCGGTTCGCAGGAACTGGTCGGTGTGCTCGCCGCGCTGGTGGTCCTGGGCCTGGTGTTCCGTTCAGTCGGTGCGGCCGTGCTGCCGATCCTCACCGGTGTCGCCGGAGTGTCCACCGGGGTGCTGGTCGTCGGGCTGCTGTCGCACAGCATGGCGCTGCCCTCGTCCACGCCCATCCTGGCGACGCTGGTCGGCCTGGGCGTCGGCATCGACTACGCGCTGTTCATCGTCAACCGGCATCGCAAGGGTCTGATGGCCGGGCTCTCGGTGGAGGAGGCGATGGCCAAGGCACTGGACACATCCGGCCGTGCGGTGCTGTTCGCCGGCGGGTCCGTGGTCATCGCGCTGCTCGGGATGTTCGCCCTCGGTCTGGACTTCCTGAACGGGATGGCTCTCGGTGCCGCGCTGACCGTCGCGATGACCGTGCTCGCCGCCGTCACGCTGCTGCCCGCACTGCTCGGCCTGCTGAAGACCATGGTTCTGAGCCGCCGGCAGCGCAAGGCGCTGAAGGCCTGGCGGGCCTCCGGCACCGACCGGGTCTCGGTGCGGCTGCCGCGGCGGTCGGGGCCGGCCCAGGCGCAGAACGTGTTCACCCGGTGGGCCGGGCGGGTTGAGCGGCGGCCGTTCGGCAAGGCGGTGCTGGCGCTGGCCGTGATGGCGGTGATCGCCCTGCCGGTGCTGTCGCTGCGGATGGGTTCCTCGGACGCCGGGAACGACCCGAAGGCATCCACCACGCGGCAGGCCTACGACCTGCTGGCCAAGGGCTTCGGACCCGGGTTCAACGGGCCGCTGCTGCTCGTCGCCGAGGTTCCGGCCGCCGCGGACGGACCAGCGCTCGACCGGCTGGTGCAGCAGCTGCGGACCACCCCGGGTGTGGCCGCCGCGGAAGCCGCGCCGCTGCCGCCGGGGCAGAAGGTGGCGGTGGTCCAGGTGGTGCCCACCACGGCGCCGCAGGATCAGGGGACGTCCGATCTGATCCACCGGCTGCGGACCGACGTGGTCCCGGCGGCCGAGCGGGGCACGACGCTGCACGTGCTGGTCGGCGGCCAGACCGCGATGTCCGACGACTTCGACTCCGCGCTGAACCACAAGCTGCCGGCGTTCGTCGGGATCATCGTCGGGCTGGGCTGCCTGCTGATGATGCTCGCCTTCCGCAGCGTGCTGGTGCCCTTGATCGGCGTGGCGATGAACCTGCTCACCATGGGCGCCGCCTTCGGGGCGCTGGTCGCGGTGTTCCAGTGGGGCTGGGGCTCGGAGGCACTGGGCGTCGGCGGGGCCGGGCCGGTGGACTCCTTCGTACCGGTGATGGTCATCGGTATCCTGTTCGGCCTGTCGATGGATTATCAGGTGTTCCTGATCAGCCGCATGCACGAGGAGTGGACGAAGACCGGCGACAACCACCGTGCCGTCCGGGTCGGCCACGGTGAGACCGGGCAGGTGATCTGCGCCGCCGCGGTCATCATGGCGTGCGTCTTCGGGTCCTTCATCGTCGGCGGACAGCGGATGATCGCCGAGTTCGGCGTGGCTCTGGCGGTGTCGATCCTGCTCGACGTCCTGTTGCTGCGGATGATCCTGGTCCCGGCGCTGATGCACGGGTTCGGCCGCGGGAACTGGTGGCTGCCGCGGATCCTCGACCGGCTGCTCCCCCGGTTGTCCGTGGAGGGTTCGCCGGAATCCGCGGCGACGGTCTGGGAGCCGGAGCCGGAGCCGTTGCCGGAGCCGGAGCCGGAGATCTCGTGGCAGCCCGCTTATCGCGACCACCCGCACAGCAGGGCTCGGTAGCACAAAACGAAACCGCGAAAGGGGCCGAGTCGATGACTCGGCCCCTTTCGCGTCACCCGACTGTCATGACCTCACACTGAGCGACCGCAGGTGCCCCACCGCAAGGGCCGCGGCCTGCCCGATCACGCGGTCCGCCGCAGGGTTCCGGAAGTCCGGGCGCTCGCAGCGGGTGAACACCGCCACCGCGTAGCGGCCCCCGTCTGCGTGCTCGACCACGCCGGCCTCGTTCCGCCAGCCCGGCAGTGTGCCGGTCTTGGCACCGACCCGCCAGCTGTCGTCGAAGCCCGAGCTGAGCCGGTGCGGCCAGATCTGCCGGCCCATGATCGTGCGGACCTCCTGGCAGGCCTCGGCCGGGCCGGCCTCGTCCCGCCAGATCTGGGCCAACAGCTCGGCGGTGTCCCGGGCGGTGCTGCGGGTGGTCCGCAGCGGCGTGCAGACGTCCAGCTCCATCAGCGTCCCGGCGGCTGCGCGCGCCGCCATCGCCGCCTCCAGCTCCTCGTCGGTGCCGGCGCCGAGTTGCGCGCGCAGCGAGCCGAGCAGCTCCAGGCAGCCGCCGATCAGGTGCGTCCGGGTCCGGCCCAGCGCGGCCAGGAGCCCGTTGACCCGGTCCAGCCCGACCCGGGCCAGCACCACATCGGTCGCGGCGTTGTCGCTCATCGACATCATCATCAGCGCCAGGTCGCGCAGGCTCAGCTCCACCGGATCGGCGAATCCGGAGGTCCCGATGCCGCCGTCGCGGAACCGCTGCTCCACCGCGAGCCGCTCGGTCCGGGAGAGCCTGCCGGCCTGCGCCTCGACCGCGTAGCCCAGGCACACCGCGATCTTGAAGACCGAGGCCAGGCAGACCGGGTCGTCCGGGGACACGCCGACGGCCGCGGGGCCGTCGACGTCCCGCGCGTACAGGAATCCGCGGACGCCGGCCTCGGCGAACAGCGCGGACAGCTCTTGGTCGACATCCTCGACGACTTCGACATCTTCGATAGCTTCGACAACCTCGGCATCGTTCACAGCGCGATCCATTCCTTCGTCCCGGTGACGGCGTCCAGCAGCTCCGGGATGGGCGTGCGTCCCAGCCCCGGTTCTCGCGGCACCTCCAAGTGTCCGTCCTTCAGCACGAACGGCTCGGTGATGTCGGTGCGGTAGTAGCGGTCCGAGGCCGAGGTGTCGCCGGGCAGGGTGAAACCCGGCAGCGCGGCCAGTGCCACGTTGGCGGCTCGGCCCAGGCCCGTCTCCAGCATGCCGCCGCACCAGACCGGCACACCGTTGGCGACGCAGACGTCGTGGATGCGGCGGGATTCCAGGTAACCGCCGACCCGGCCGGGCTTGATGTTCACCACCGCGCACGCGCCCAGGGCGATGGCGTCGGCGGCGGCCCGGGCCGAGACGATCGACTCGTCCAGGCAGACCGGGGTCTTGATGCGCTTGGCCAGCTCGGCATGGCCCCGGATGTCCTCCTCCTCCAGGGGCTGCTCGATCAGCAGCAGGTCGAAGGGATCAAGGCGGGCCAGCAGTGGCGCGTCGGCCAGGGTATAGGCGGTGTTGGCATCGACTTGCAGGAGTACGTCGTCACCGAAGCGTTCCCGGACCGCACGCACGGGCGCCACGTCCCAGCCGGGCTCGATCTTCAGCTTGATGCGGAGGTAGCCCTCATCGAGATAGCCTCCGACGGCGTCGAGGAGCTGCGGGACCGAGTCCATGATGCCGACCGAGACGCCGGCGGGGACCTTGTCCCGGGTGGCGCCGAGCCATTCGGCCATGGACAGGGAGCGCTCGCGGAGCCAGGCGTCCAGGACCGCCGTCTCCAGTGCGGCCTTGGCCATGCGGTGGCCCTTGATCGGCGCGAGAGCCGGTGCCACGGCCCACGGGTCGAGCCCGGTCCGGCCACCGCGTGTCTTCGCGGCGGCCTGCGCGAGCAGGGGAATGAGGTGGTCGCGCAGGGCCGCGAGGGCGCCGTCGGTGTACTCGGCCGAGTACACCGGGGCGGCCATGGTGACGAGTTCGCCGTAGCCGTCGGTCTGCTCGGTGCGGACGCGGAGCAGACCGAGTTCGCGGGTGTGCTGAGTCCCGAACGACGTCCGGAACGGCGAGACCAGCGGAATCTCGACCCGCCGCAGTTCGATTCCGGTCAGCTTCATACGTGCTCCTCCGGTTCGGCATCGGGTGCTGGATCAGTCCTCGGCCGTGGCGTGGTGGGCTCCACGACGTATCGGCCCTCGCGGGTGAAGCCGGTGACGCGGCCGCCCTGCGCCATCAGGTTGCTGAGAA
This sequence comes from Catenulispora sp. GP43, assembly GCF_041260665.1. Taxonomy (NCBI): domain Bacteria; kingdom Bacillati; phylum Actinomycetota; class Actinomycetes; order Catenulisporales; family Catenulisporaceae; genus Catenulispora; species Catenulispora sp. GP43. Next base: position 197,648 of record NZ_JBGCCT010000017.1, read on the forward strand.
CCTCGCGCAACGCCGTCCGCCACACGGCGGCCAGGCCGGGGTCGGTGACGCGCAGCGCCTCGGCGTCGTGCGGGATCCCGATCAGCAACCGCCGCGCGTCCTGGGGGCCGAGGACCGGGCGGCCGTCGGGGCCCGCGCCGAGCGCGACGACGGCGCCCTCGACCGCCGGGACGGCCGTGCCGCCGGCCAAGGTGCGGCCGACGTGGGCGCCGGCCAGGTCCCACCGCACGAGAATGCGGTCACTCGGGCCTCCGACGTTGACCCCGTCGGTCATGGCGCCGTAGTAGTCGGTGAGGTATTCGGCCGCCACCGCACCGAGCTTCGCGAGGTTGAAGTAGGCATTGCGGCTGATCAGCGGGTCATAGGTCCAGGTGACGGTGCCGATGCCCCGGCGCAGCGCCCAGGCCCGCTGGTCCAGCTTGATCGCCCGCCCGAGGCCCGCACCGCGCAGCGGGTCCTCGACGGCGGCGATGTGCGAGTGCAGCCCGAGCTCGGAAAGCAGCCCGACACAGACTGCGGCCATCCGGCCGCCGCGGAACCCCGCGACGACGTAGCCGCCGCACCCCGAAATGACCTTGAGGAAGGTCGCCGGGAGCATGGTCGCACCGTTGTCCGGACGCCACACGCGATCGAAGAGCGAGGCGGCCTGGGTCATCTCGGACATCGTGTGCAGCTCGGCGAACGTGACACCGGCCGCGCGGGCCGCCGCCGCGGCGACGGCCTCGGCCCCCGCCCGCAGCTCCGGCTCGATCGCGCCCGGCACCGGCCGAGGCCGGGGCGGCGTGACGATGGCGCCGCCGGTCACCGTGTCCGCGGAACTCTTAGTACTCCCGCTCACTTATCCCTCTTCTACAAGCTCTGCGAACGCGCCGGTCTGTCATCTGGAGCACCACGCTCATCCCACCTTCGGGGTGGCCCGGGCGCCGTGGTGGATGTACCTCGTGCCGTCGGCGAGTTCGTAGAAGACCACGGAGAGCCAGGCGTCGAGCTCCGGGCGCTTGGTGAGGAACACGCCGGGCAGGAAGGTCCGCAGCGGCATCTCGATCGGGTCGCCGCCGGCCACGGTGGCGATGATCCCGGTGAGCGTGACGGTCATGACCAGACCGCCGTCGCGCTCGGTGATGTCCAGCCGCGTCGAGGCCCGCTCGTACGTGCCCACGTAGTCCGCCGGGTCGAACTCCAGCGGCTCGGCGGACGGCTCCAGCGCCGGCCGCATCCGTACCCCGGCGAACTCTTCGGCGATCTCGTCGAACACCGCGCGGTACAGCGCGAACGTGTCGCCGCCGTTGGTCAGCAGGCAGATCGCCAGATCGTGCTCGGGGAGGATCCGCAGGAACGCCGACTGGCCGATGGTGCCGCCGTCGTGGCCGTAGACCTTGGCGCCGTCCCACTCGTCCAGGAACCAGCCCAGGCCCCAGTGCGTGGCCAGGACCCAGCTGTCCGGCACCTCGATCTGCGGCTCCTGCATCGCCTCGACCGACTTCTGCGACAGCACTCGCGTGCCGTCCGCCGCGAGGCCTCCGTCCAGGTGCAGCTTGGCGAAGGCCAGCACCTCGCGCGGCGTGGAGTGGATCAAGCCGGCCGGTCCCGCGCTGCGCATCAGGCCCCAGACCGGAGCCGGGGCCGGCGGCGTGCCGATGTGGCCGAGGGCGGCGCGGTGCAGCAGCGCCTCCTCCGGCAGGGTGCCGGTCTGCTTCAGGCCCAGCGGCCGGAACAGCCGTTGCCGCATCAGCTCGTCCCACTGGACGCCGGTGACCCGCTCCAGGATCCGGCCCAGCAGCGTGAACCCGGCGTTGCAGTAGGACATCGTCGCGCCGAGCGGGTGGGTGAGCGCCACCTCGGCGAGCTGTGCCACGTACTTCTCCAGGTTGTCCTCGCCGCGGCCGGTGTCGGAGAAGAAGTCGCCGTCGATGCCGCTGCTGTGGGTCAGCAGGTGCCGCAGCGTGACCTGCGCGGCCACGGCGTCGTCGAGCAGCCGCAGCTCCGGCAGCACGTCCACCACGGGCGCGTCCAGCTCCAGCAGGCCCTCGTCGACCAGGGCCATGGCCACCGTGGCGGTCCACACCTTGGAGATCGAACCGATCTGGAACACGGTGTCGGTGCTGGCCTCGATGCCCGCGCCCTGGTGGGCCCAGCCGGCGGCGGCCTCGGCCAGCACCTCGCCGCGGTGCATGATCGCCAGGCTGGCGCCGACGCCGTGGGCCGCGACCAGCTCGGCCAGCCGGGCCTGCCAGCGGGCCGTCAGCGCGGGGTCCAGGGTGCTCTGCGCGGCTGGTGAATCAGTGGGCTGTGTTATCTCAGTGGGCTGGGTCACTTGCTTACTCCAATCAAGAGATATCGCCGATACCGGAAGCGGCATCAGGACGCGGTGTGGGTGAGGACCCAGTCGACGACCCGCCGGCAATAGTCGACACGGTGCGAGGGACGGCCGTTGAGGATGAACAGGTGCGAGCCGCCGGGGTACAGGACCATTCGAACCTGGACGCCCCGGACCTTCAACGCTTGGAACCACTGCTCGGCTTGGCCGGGCGGGCAGCGGTCGTCGGCGGCGCCGTGCAGGATGAGCGTGGGCGCGCGGACCGCGTCCACGTGGGTCAGCGGCGACAGGCGCTCTAGTTTCTCCGCGCCGCCGATCTCCAGCTCCGTGATCACCTGGCCCTCGTCGGAGGTGCCGGCCAGGGCCCGCAGGTCCGTGACCACGCCGCCGGGCACCACGGCCGCGAAGACCTCGCTGCGCGCCGACAGCCAGCAGGACATGAAGCCGCCGTAGCTGTAGCCGGTCAGGGCGATCCGGGCCGGGTCCGCCAGACCCTCCTGGACCAGCGCCGCCACCGGCTCCAGCACGTCCCGCTCGTCGGCCTCGCCCCAGCCGCCGGCCACCGCCCGGTAGTGGGCCTCGCCGTAGCCGTCGCTGCCGCGGATGTCGAGCACGAGGATCGTCCAGCCCTGTGCCACCAGCTCGTGGTGGTACAGGTGGACGGCGTCGGCCTGCGGACTCCAGGCGTTGTGCGGGCCTCCGTGCACATCCACCAGCAACGGACCGCCGGCCGGCGCGGCCGGCGCGGCCGGGTCGCGGATCACCCAGCCGGACACCACCGTGCCGTCGGAGACGGTGAACGCACGGTCCTGGTAGACCGGCAGCCGGACGTCGGGCAGTGCCGTCTCCATATGCCCGGTGAGCCGGCGGAACTTGCCGGAATCCAGGTCGACCACGCCGACCTCGCCGAACGTCGACTCGTCGGAATACACGAACGCGACGGTCCCCGCGGCCTGCGACACCTTCGCGCCGGTGACGCTGAGCCGCCGCGGCAGGTCGAGGTAGCGCGCCCGATCGGAACCGGCCGGCAGGACACAGAGCCGGGAGGAGCCGTGGTCGCGGACCGCGAACAGGATGTCCTCGCCGTGGAACTGCGCGAGCGCCCCGGGGTAGCCGGGCGCGCCCGGCATGACGTTGCGATCCTGGTCGGCGGCCAGCACGGCCGGGGCCGCGCCGTCCAGCGGTTGACGCAGCAGGTTGAGGTGTCCGACGGAGACGGTGGTACGGCCGGTGACCAGCAGCGCCGAGCCGTCCGGGTACCAGCTCAGCGGGCCGGTCAGCGCGATGCCGGTCCCGCACCGCCGCGGCGGTGCGGGGAGCCTGCCGGGCTCGACGTCCGCGGGGACGTCGATCACGTATGGCGCCGACGTGCTCAGGCGCTCCAGCCCCGGACCACGTTCGCCGATGAAAGCCAGCCGGGTACCGTCCGGCGACCACACTGGCGCCGCGCAGTTGTCAGTACCCTCGGTCAGTTGCTCGATCAAGCCGGAGGCGACGTCGACCACGAAGATCTGGGTCCGCGCCGGGCCGATCATGCCGGCGCCGTCCACCTTCCAGTGCAGGTCGTCGACGACCAACGGCGCGAACCGGGCGCCGACGACGTCGAGCGCGCTGAACGCGATCCGCGTGCCGTCCGGCGACCAGGCCGCCGGTCCCGCGCCAGGCGGGCGGGACTGGTCGGTGGTCAGTTGCCGGGCCTCGCCGCCGTCGACCCGGATGAGGTGCAGCTGGCCGGCCCGCAGGAACGCCACGGTGGTGCCGTCCGGCGACCAGCGCGGCGCGGCGTCGGCCGGGCCGTTGGTCAGCTTGCGCGGCGTGCCGCCCGTGGCGTCGACCAGATAGATCGCTGAGGCCGCGCCGTCCGATTCTTCATCCTGTCTGGTCAGCACATAGGCGACGCGCGAGCCGTCCGGGGACAGGTCGGGGTCGCCGGGGATCTCGAAGCGGTAGATGTCGTCAATCCTCAGCGGCCGGGTCATGACGCCTCCGGTGCGGTGATCGCGGGAAGGGCGGGGATACAGGACAGCAGCGTCCTCGTGGTCTCGTGGGCCGGGCGGGCCATCACCTCGGCGGCCGGTCCGCACTCGACCAGGCGGCCGGTTTCCAGGACCGCGACCTGGTCGCAGAGGTACCGGACCACAGCGAGGTCGTGCGAGATGAACAACAGCGCGAAGCCGAGATCCCGCTGAAGCCGGCGCAGCAGATTCAGCACCGCGCCCTGGACCGAGACGTCGAGCGCCGAGGTGACCTCGTCCGCGATCAGCACCCCGGGCCGGGCGGCGAGCGCGCGGGCCAGCGCGACGCGCTGACGCTGTCCGCCGGACAGGGCGTCGGGGAGCTGGACGGCGCGCGCCGGGTCGATGCCGACCAGGTCGAGGAGGCGGGCGACCTCGGCGACCCGCTCGGCGCGCCGAGCCTTGGGCAAGGCCTCCGCCACCGCCGCCCCGATGCTCAGCCGGGGGTCGAGCGAGGCGTACGGGTTCTGGAACACGAGCTGCACTGCGGTACGCCCGGGACGCCGGGGCTGGTCCACGCCGTCGACCAGGATCCGGCCGGCAGTCAGCGGCGCGAGGCCGACAACGGCCTTGCCCACCGTGGACTTGCCGGAGCCGGAGCCGCCGACCAGGCCGGTGACACTGCCGTCGGGGACGACGAGGTCCACGCCCTCGACGGCGGTGAACCGGCCGTAGCGCACCCCTACTCCGCGCAGTTCCAGGGAGCTCATTGCACCACCTCCGTCTTGGCACGGGTTGTGTCATCGCGGGTTGTGTCGCTGCCGACTGCTCGCGGGTACCAGCACGCCACCCGGTGCCCGGCGCCGTCCCCGGCCGGCGCCAGCACGGGCAGCTCGCCGCGGCAGCGGTCCCGCGCGAAGGCACACCGCGCCGCGAACGCGCAGCCCGAGACCTCCTCCCCCGGCTCCGGCGGCCGGCCCGGGATCGTGGCCAGCTCGCGGTCCAGGTCGGTGGCCATCGTCGGGATCGCGCCGACCAGGGCCCGGGTGTAGGGGTGCGCGGCGGCCTGGAACAACCGGCTGACCGGCAGCTCCTCGACGACCCGGCCCGCGTACATCACCAGGACCCGGTCGCAGACCTCGGCCACGACGCCCAGATCGTGCGAGATCAGCAGCAGCGCCGCGCCGGTGTCGGCCCCGACCCGGCCGAGCAGCTCCAGCACCTGCTTCTGCACGGTCACGTCCAGCGCCGTGGTCGGCTCGTCGGCGATGATCAGCCTCGGCTCGGCCATCAGCCCCATGCCGATGAACGCGCGCTGCCGCATGCCGCCGGAGTACTCGTGCGGCCGTTGCCGGGCGCGGCGGTCCGGGTCCGGGATGCCGACCGCGGCCAGCCGGTCCACGGCTCGGGCCAGCGCGGTCTTGCGAGTCTGGCCGAGGTGGACCTCGGCGACCTCGGCCAGCTGGCGGCCGACCCGCAGCGCCGGGTTGAGCGAGGTCATCGGGTCCTGGAACACCATGGCCAGCTCGGCCCCGAGCCGCCGGCCGGAGCGCGGGTCCGCGAGCAGGTCCTGTCCGTCGAAGCGCACGGCGCCTTGGACGTGACCGGGGTACGGCACCAGCTGGGCCAGTGCCAGCGCGGTCAGGCTCTTGCCGGACCCGGACTCGCCGACCAGACCGACGGCCTCCCCGGCCGCGACGGACAGGGAGACGTCGCGCACGGCGGTCCGCCCGCCGGGGAAGGAGACCCGCAGACCATTGACCTGGATCAGGGCGTCGGCGTCGGCGTCAGCGGCTGCGTCGGCGTCCGCCGGAGTCTGCGGGAGCGCCCCATCGGCGTCCACGGCCACGGAGGTCTGCGCGGTCTGCGCGGTCTGCGCGGTCTGCGCGGTCTGCGAGGTCTGCGCGGCCTGCTCGGCCGGAACCGCCCGCGCCGCCGTACGCCGACCGCCGGTCTGCGCGACCGCCTCGCCGAGCAGCCCGAACACCAGCCCGGCCAACACCACCGCGACCCCCGGGGCCAACGCCGAAGCCGGGTTCACGTAGATCCGGCTCAGTCCCTCGTTGAGCAGCCGGCCCCAGTCGTAGTCCGGGCTCTGCACGCCCAGGCCCAGGAACGACAGCCCGGCGAAGGCGATCAGCGACCCGGTGGCGGCCTGCGCCGCGAACAGCACGACCGGCTCGACGATGTTCGGCAGCACGTGCCGGATGACGATCCGGAACCGGCCGACGCCCAGGATCCGCGCCGTCGCCACGTAGTCCGAGCCGGCGACGGACGTCGCCAGGTTCTGGATCAACCGGGCCAGCGCCGGCACCAGCGCCAGTCCGATGGCCAGGACCGCCCCGGTGCTCCCGATGCCGAAGATGGTGGCGAGGAAGAGCACGAACAGCAGTCCCGGGAAGGCGACCAGCACGCCGACCACGCCCGTCACCGCCCGGCCGGCGCGTCGGCCCAGCACGCTCGGCGCCAGGCCCAGCAGCAGCCCGCCGGACAGGCCGATCGCCGTCGCGGACAGCCCGAGCCGGAGAGTGAGCCGGGTGGCGACGATCACCCGGGCCGCGATATCCCGGCCCAGGCTGTCGGTGCCGAGCAGGTGCGCGCCGCTGACGCCCTGGTTCATCGCCGCGGTGTCGATCTTCGAGGCCTGGTCGCCGAACACCACCGGTCCGGCCACCGCCAGCGCGGCCAGCAGCAGCGCGGCGGCCAGCGCCGCGGCGCCGAGCGGGGTGCGGACGGTCTGGCGCAGCCGGCGGGCCAAGGACGTCGGCGGGTCGGCGCGGATGTCGTCGCGCGCTGTGGTCGCAGCCACTGTGGTCGCAGCCATCAGGTCCCCCGTATCGTCGAGCGCGGGTCGATGGCGGCGACCGCCACGTCCACCGCGAACGTGATCAGCAGCGCGGCGGCTCCGTAGACCAACACCACGCCCTGCACCAGCGGATAGTCCTTGGTCGTGATGGCCTGCACGATCGTCGAGCCCAGACCCGGCCAGGCGAACACGTTCTCCACCAGCACCGTGCCGGCCAGCAGTGAGGTGAACAGCAGGCCGCCGATGGTCAGCGACGAGGTCAGCAGGTTCGGCAGCGCGTGCCGCAGGTAGACGAGCCGGGCCGGGAGACGCTTGGCGCGCGCCGTGCGCATGTAGTCCTCGGTCAGGACGCGGAGCGCCTCGACCCGGACCACCCGGGCCAGCGATGCCGCCGGGACCACGGTCAGCGACAGGACCGGCAGCACGTACGAGGACAGATCCGACTGCCCGGCCACCGGGAACACCTGCCACCACACCGCGAACACCGCGACCAGCCCGACCGCCAGCAGGAACTCCGGCAGCGCGGCCAGGACCCCGGTGGTCGCGGCGAAGGCCAGCTCGCCCCGCCGGCGGCGGCCGTCCCTGGTGAGGACGGCCGCCAGCATGCCGATCGGGATGCCGACCAGCAGGATGAGCACCACAGCGGGGATCACCAGCTGCAGCGTTGAGGGGAGCCGGTCGGAGATGATCTGCGAGACCGGCATCTGGGAGACGATCGAGTCACCGAACCGGCCGTGGAGCAGGTTCGTCAGGAAGTCGCCGTACTGCTCGAGCAGCGGCCGGTCCAGACCCAGGTCGTGGCGCCGGGCCGCGACCTGAGCCGGGTCGGCGGAGATCCCGAGGGCGGCGCGGACCGGGTCGCCGGGGATCAGGTGGATCATCGCGAAGGACGCGGTCACCACCACGGCCAGCGAGGCCAGCAGCCGGCCGGTGCGCCGGGCCAGGAAGCCGGGCCAGGTGTCGCCGGTCAGCGCGGCGGCGGCGCGGCGGAGCGGCGGGACCGCATTGCCCGGGGCCGCACCACGCGGGTCCGCACCACCCGAGACTGCACCACCCGAGACTGCACCGCCCAGGTTCGCGCCGCTCGGGCCCGCACCGCCCGGGACGGACCGGCCCGCACCGCCGCCCGGGGCGCCCGATCCGCCGGGGCCGGCTCCGGCGTTCGCGACCTCGACCGGGGCCATCAGCTGCCCGCTCGCAGGCTGCTCGGGACGGGCCCGGCGCCGTCGACGTCGTAGCCGACGCCCTTGCCGTACCAGCCGATCAGGCTGTCGTCGATCGGCACCACGTCCACCCGCTTGACCAGCGCGGCGTCAGCCTGTTGCCACATCGGACAGCCGTCCTTGCCCGCCACCGCCATCGCCTGCTTGCTCAGCCTGGTGTAGTCCGGGTTCGCGATCGCGCCGAAGTTGGTGCCGTTCGGCGGAGTCGGGCCGTCGTAGAACCGGGCCAGCTGGTCCGGCAGCGGAACGCTGACCGGGATCCAGGAGACGTCGTAGCCTCCGGAGGCCAGGGTGGTCACCGTCGTGGTCGCGTCCACGACCTTGTCCTGGACTTTCACCCCGAAGTCGGTCCACTGCTTGGCGGCCAGCTCATAGGAGGCGGCCGCGTCCGGGCCCAGCTGCGAGGAGTGCAGCTGGGTGATGGTCAGCTGCTTGCCGTCCTTGCTCCAGCCCCCGCTGCCCTTCGTCCAGCCGGCCGCGGTCAAGTCGGCGGCGGCCTGGACCGGGTCGTGCGCCGGAAGGTTGCCGGTGACGCTGTCGCCGGTGCACGGGGTCGGGGCCACTTCGCCGATCGAGGTGGCCGGCTGCCCGGTGCCGCCGGTGGCCACCGAGCCGATCTGCTTCAGATCCAGCGCCTCGACCAGCGCCTTACGCACCGCGGGGTCGGCGGTGTCGTGCCCGGCGGCCTCGTTGAAGGTCAGGAAGCCGAAGGGCGTCAGGGCACTCTTCTTGCCGACGCGGGCCCCGTCCAGGCGCTGGGTGTCGGGGCCGTTGATCTCGGCGATGTTCAGCTGGCCGGACAGCAGCATGTTCGCGGCCGTCGACGGGTTCGCCACCACCTTGAAGATCACGGTGGCCGGCATGTCGGCGTCAGTGGCGCCGCCCGGGCCCCAGTTGTACCCCGCACGCTTGGTGTACGTGTAGTGGTCGCCGGGGACGGCCTGGGTCAGCTGGTAGGGGCCGCTGGCGTTGGTGGCCTTGGCCAGTGCCGCCGGATCGGCCAGGTTCTTCTGGCACACCAGCGGCAGCAGCTGGGTCATCTCGACGATGAACGGCGCCGGGACCTGCGTGATGACGGACACGGTCCGCGCGGCGTCGTCGGCCGTGGCCTTCGCGGTCGCCGGGACCACGACACCGAGCAGCGGCGAGGCGTTCTTCGGATCGGCGATGTAGTTGTACTCGGCCGCGACGTCGGCGGCGGTCAGCGGCGTGCCGTCCTGGCAGGTGACACCGGCCCGGATGGTGAACGTCGCGGAGGTCGAGTTCGCGGTCCACTTCTCGGCCACACCCGGGCTGAGCTTGCCATCGTTGGAGATGTGGATCAGCCGGTCGTACGAGTACCCGATCATCAGGACCGCGGTCCCGGCCAGCGCCGCCGTCGGACTCAGCGTCCCGGGGTCGGAGCCGATGCCGATGGTGACCGTCGCGCCACCATCGGCCTTGCCCCCACCACCGGCCCCGGCCCCGGCGGACGACCCACCGCACGCCGCCAGCGACACCCCCACCGACGCGGCAACCGCCACCCCCAGCGACCGGCGAATGTGCCCCACCCTCCGCGCTCCGAAGCCCGCTCTGCTGCTCATCAGCCCTGCTCCTTCTGCCGCCACGCCTACGAGTGGATGAACTGTAGGCAGCGGGCGGAGGGGCCGCCCTCGTGGTGACGGACGAAAAAGCAGCGCGGCAGTAGTGCGATCGTCCGAAGACGGCCAGTACTTGGAGCACGAGACTGGACAAGACCAGCGCCCGGGGTGTCCTGCGCGGGGCCGGGCAGCGCGCCCGGGCCGCCGGGTTGCTGCCGCCCCTGGGCAGCGTCGGCGAGCTGTCGCGCCTGCACCGTTCCTTATCGCTGTGCCCTGATTTAAAATGGAGCGCGGAGCGTGGAGCCCTTCGGCCACACGGGGAGCTCCGCGATGGATGGCCGAACATCTATCCAGGTCCGTGTGTGTTTCGCTGTCCACGGCCGACCCGATAACGGTAAGGGATGCTCAGAAGGCGATCGTGAACCGGCCGTCACCGAGTTTGCGCAGCCAGCCGCGATCGGCGAGCTTGGTCATCTTCCCGCGCAGCGGCTCCGACTTGCCGCGCACCTCCACCGGCAGACCGAGCTTCTCGCCGACCTCCTTGACCTTCACCGGCCCGGCCGCATCGCGCACGATAGCCAAGATCCGCTGGTAGTCCGGCGGCAGCGCCTCGGCGTCGAGGCCGCCGACACGGGCCGGGATCAGCAGCACCGACCGGCCGCCCATCTGTGCCTCCGGCGGCGCGGGCGCCAGCGACAAGTACTCACCGAAACCCTGCTCGCTGATCCGCTGCACGACGCGCTCAGCCACCACGAGTTCGTCACGCTCGACGCGCACATCGGCCAGCCGCTTGACCAGCTCCTCTTCCAGGAGATCCAGCTCGGCACGCCGAGCGGCGATCCGGCCCAGCATCACGGAATCCGTCATAACGACCGAGCGTAGAAACAGCACCACGCCCCGCGACCCCGAAACGGCGGAACGTCAAACGATCGAGACCACAGACAGGCGCACACGACCAGCACGAGCGCTCACGAACCACGCCATGCCAGCACTCTGAACAGCCACTTCAGGATGGTGGATCTTCACTGAACCTGAACACGGTCGCGCGCTATGTCAAAGTCACCGTGACCGCGCGACCGGGATGGACCATGACGGACGAACTGCAGATATACGGGAACTGAAACAGTAGCCTGGTGTGGGCCCACTTCCGGGGCCCACACCACAGATCCCGCCGGAGCAGCCTCATATGGCCCAGCCTGTTCGCACGGTGACCGATGAGGTTGTCATCGCCTACCACCGCTTCGACCTCGAAGACGCCGATCGCGACAACGTCGAGGAACCGCCATCGCATGACTGGCTCCCACAAGACAATCTGACCGTGCGCCAAGGCATCGTCTACATGGTGAGCCCGGGACACACCTTCTCCGCCCTGGTCACCATGCAGGCCTGGTCCGAAGAGCCGCCCAGGCAACCAGGGGGCCTGTGGGAGACCACAGCCGAGCTCGATATGGTTTGCCGCTCAGGAACCGTCACCACGGTCAACGGAACGAGAGACCACCGCACCGCACCGCTCCTTCTCAGCGACGGGCCGATGGTGTACCGTCTCCGCGTCAACTCCCGCGGGCACGAGCGCATGCGTGAGCTGGAAGGCGGCGGTGGCATTCCGGAAGAGGGTGAAGAAGACCGCCCGGGAGAGGAATACCTCTTCCAGTTCTGGCCGGCGCGGCCAATCCCGGACGAGCTCACACCACCATTCCACCCGAAGCAGTCGCCCCGAGTCCCGGACGCGTTGCGACAGCGGTGAACAGTGGACACGGCCGTGTGGCCGCGGGCTTCGCCGTCGCGATCGCCGGCCTGGCGGGCCAGGTCCAGGGCGGCGCGGGCGTGGCCGAGTTCATCGCTGAGCCGGCCCAGACCCTCGCAGACGAGCGCCGCGGTGCGTTCGACGCGAGCCAGGCTGCGCAGGTCGCCGCGGGTTCGCCAGATCGCGCGGGATTCTGCCAGATGGGCCAGGGCCACGTCGGGCTCGCCGGTCCGCCAACGGCCCAGGGCGGCGTCGCACAGCGGAGCGCTCAGCCAGGTGGCGTCTCAGCAGGACTCGAACTACCCGAGCCCTGTCGGCTGCGTCCGGCGGTCGGTGCTACCGCAGGGTGCCGACGCATCATCAGGAGGCTGAGGCGATCCGTATCGTGGCCTCCCGCGCGGCGGTGGACGTGACCAGCCCCGCGGCGGCGGTCCCGTACTTCGCGATGAACGCCTGGTCGATCTGTTCGAGCGGTCCGGGGTCGTCGGTGTGCAGGGTGACGTCGCGGACGACGTCGTCGATGCGGATCCGGCCGCGGCCGTGCTCGCGCGATGCCTGGTACCAGCGCGAACGGGGTCCGCTGTAGGCGCGGACGTACAGCTGATCGTCGACGACGACCATGCCGATCTCCACTTCGTCCGAGGCTTCGTCGCCGACGGTCAGGATGAGCGACTGCCGGCCGGCGAGCAAAGCCAGTTCGTCCGGGGTCCAACTGGTCGTAGTAGATGTCATGTCCATCAGTGTCACCCGGCACCATGCGGGCCGCATTTCGGTGAATGGGGGAAGCTCCCCCGGCATTGCTTAAGCATCGGTCCCGCCCCATGCACCCCGAAACTGTGCCGTCGTTTGACTGCGGCGCATCGACCGCGCTGGGCGAAAGATGAAGCCCAGACAAGGAAGAAAGGGTGCATTCACATGAGCAGGACTTCGGTCACCTTTGACAGCGCCGGCATCACGTTGGCCGCCGACCTCTATCTGCCGGACGGCCCGGCGGCCGGCCCGGCGACCGGCCCGTGGCCGGCGCTGGTGGTGGGCCACCCGGGAACAGGGGTCAAGGAGCAGACCTCCGGTCTGTATGCGGGGCAGTTGGCCGAGCGCGGCTTCGTGGCGTTGGCCTTCGACGCGGCCTATCAAGGCGAGTCCGGCGGAACCCCGCGCGGCCTGGAGGACCCCGCGCAGCGCATCGAGGATTTCAAGGCGGCGGTCTCCTACCTGACCACCCGCGAGGAGGTCGACGCCGGCCGCATCGGGCTGCTGGGCGTGTGCGCGTCGGGCGGCTATTCGCTGGCTGCGACGGCTGCGGACCACCGGGTGCGTGCCGTGGCGACGGTTTCCACCGCCGAGCCGGCCCGCCAGTTCCGCTACGGCGCCGACGGCACGCAGTCGCCGGCGGTCTTCCAGTCCCTGTTGGACGCTGCGGCGCAGGCTCGCTCAACGGCCGCCCGCGGGGACGATCCCGGGGTGATGACGATGTTCCCCGCCACGGCGGAGGAAGCCGGTGCGCTCGGTGGCGCTCACGGTGTGGAGGGTTGGGAGTACTACTGCAGCGCCCGCGGATACCATGAGCGTTCTGCGAAGTTCCTGGCGTGGGAGAGCATCGACAGGATGGCGGTCAGCGACGTCTTCTACGCAGTCCCGCTGATCGGCCCCCGCCCCATGCTGCAGATCCTGGGCGAGCACGCCGTGACCGCCTGGATGGGCCTTGAGGCGCACCGTCGTGCCGCCGGTCCCGCCGAGGTGCACTGGATCGAGGGCGCCAGCCATGTGGACCTGTACGACAAGCAGGAGTACATCGGCCTTGCCGTCGACAAGCTCACGGCGTACTTCACCGAGAACATGAGCGCCTCCTGAGCCGCCGCCGGTAGCCGGCTACCGCTCGCATCGAGTACCTCACGCGGCCTGCGCACGAACCCGGCCATCGTTGACCGCATCGACGAGCGCCTGGTGGTCCTTCTCGTTCTGATCGGCATAGGCCTCGGCGAACCAGGCGACGGCGTGATCGAACACATCGCTCTTCCCGAGGTAGGAGGCGATGGCGATCCTGTCGGAGGAGCGTGCGTGGGCCCGCGCCAACGTGGCTCCGCACAGCTCCCCGAAGATGCGCATCGAGTGGGGCACCATGGTCCTGGACTCCAGGATGCCCTTCCAGTCACGCAACTGCCTGACATAGAAGTCGTGCCACCCGCCGTGGGCGTCCTGGCCACGCTTCCAACCGAGCATGATGTCCCCGACCGCCTGCATCAGCCGCTGTCCGGCCACGACCCGGTGGCCCTGGTGCAGGTAGGGGCTCTCGCCGGCGTGGTCCGCCAGCACGGAGCGGTTGGCCTCCTTGATCTGGAGGAACAGCGGGTCCCGCTCGTCGGATCCGGCCAGCAGGACGATCCAGCAGCGGGTGCCGACGCTGCCGACGCCGACGACTTTGCGGGCCATGTCGACGACGCGGTACTGGTCGAGCAGCATGCGCAGGTCCGAACTCAGGCTGCGGCTGTAGCGCCGGACCAGGTCCCGGATCCAGGTCTCGAGCTGCCCGCGCTCCAGGTCCGGGAGCAGGTCGGCCAGCGGCACGACGAGCGGCGGGTCGGCGACGATACGCGGACGCCCGTCGATGATCGTGGTCAGTTTCCCGGCCGCCTGCAGGCTGTCCCGGCCTTTGGCCTTGGCCAGCATGCGCCGGAAGTTCCTACGCCGTTGCGCGTCGAGCTGGTCGGTGTAGAGCCTGCCGATGAGCTCGGTGTTCCCGTGCGCGTACCAGACGTCGAGGTTGGTCATCCCGGCGAAGGCGCGCATCGCCTCGCGATAGCCGCGGACCATGGACCTGACCACGATCTCCCGCTGGTGGTCGTCGAAGTCGTTCTCCCGTCCGGCGATGGCGAGGCTGGCGGCGAGCCGCTTGACGTCCCACTCCCACGGGCCGCGCAGCGTTTCGTCGAAGTCGTTGATGTCGAAGACCAGCTGGCGCTCCGGCGATCCCAGAAGGCGGAAGTTGAGCAGGTGCGCGTCCCCGCACAGCTGCGCCCGCATCTCGGATCTGGGGGTCGCGGCCAGGTCCGCGGCCATGATCGAGGCGGCTCCGCGGTAGAAGCGGAACGGGGACTCGATCATTCGCCCGTAGCGGATGGGCACGAGATCCGCGACCGACGTCGAGGCCTGGGCCCGCACCTGGTCGACCACCGGTCGGCGGTCGGCGGCGGGTGCCCAGTCGCCGTGACTCGACCTGGGCGCGTGGTGCCGAGCGGCTCGTCCGCGCTTCACGCGTTCTTCGGGGGTCAGATACGGGCGACCGGTGACGACGCCTTTTCTGGATTCGGACATCCGAATGCACCTCCGACGCCGCCAGGGCTATTACCTTGATCAATTTTATGGTCTTTTGGGATAGAACACCCAGTCAGGGGGTGCTCCCGCCCGGCTTCGAACCCGTGACCACCGGATTGGCAGCTCCGACAGGTGGCGGCGTGGTCAGGACCCGCCCGAAGTAGTCGGTCGATCCAGCCTTCGTCTGGAACAGCTTCTCCAGATCCAGGCCCTTGCCCGCGAGTGCGGTGCAGGCGGGGACGATCGCCTCAGCCCCGGCGGGCGACTGGATTTCGGGCAGCTGGCCTCCGCTGAAGCAGGGGTCGACGCTCAGCCCCGTGGGCTGGCCGGAGAACTGCTCCTCGCCGGTCGCCGCGCGCCATGCGGCCAGGTTGGTGTACGTCGTGTTGCCCCAGACCGCGTACCACTGTCCGGACGAGGCGTAGTAGTCGTTGCCCTGCAGGGTGGCGTGCGAGGCGGTGAGTGCGAGCACGGTGGCCACCGGCGATCCGTCGGTGACGAGGACGTTGTTGCGTACGGTGATGCCCTTCTGGCTCCCGCTCACCAGCAGTGCCGGTGCCTGTCCCCCAGTGCCGGACATCACCACGGTGTTCTGGTAGACGTCCAGGCCGCTGATATACGACCCGTAGACGGTCAGGCCTCCGTTCTGCGGCAGCCTGCGACCGTCGTTGTCGCTGATGTTGTAGCGGATCGTGTCGCCGCTGTAGAGGCCGCTGGGCTGGTCGGTGTAGGCGTACATGCCGGGTCCGTCGTTGTGGTAGGCCAGGTCGTACTGGATCGTCGAGGCTGAGACGTTGTCGTCCAGGCCGAACCCGGCGCCGTCGGCGAGGGAGGCGGTGTGATTGTCGTACGCGGTGTCGTGCTCGATGACCACGCCGGTGGAGTTGTACGTCCAGATCCCCACGGGTCCGTCGTGGGCAAGGCGCGCCGAATTGGAGCCGTTGCCGTGAGCACTGGATCCGGTCACCACGGCGCCGCTGACGCTGCCCAGGGCCATGCCGTTCCCGGTGCTGTGAACGAGCACCGAGGGGTCGCCGGGGTTGTCGTACACCTCGACGGCTTCGATATCGATGTTCTGGTTCGCGTACGCGGGGTGGGCCACGTCGAAGGCCGGGCCGTACGTCTTCAGCCCGGAGTCCTCGTTGCCGTGCAACCGCGCCTGACGGACCGCAACGTCGGCGAAGCCCGTGCCACCGGCGGCGCCGATCGCGATACCGGTCTGGAATTTGGAGACGTCGACGTCGGAGATGGTGACGTGGTTGGGCTTCGTGCCGCTGTGCAGGTCGCTGTAGAGGTTGATGCCGGTGCCATGGGAGTAGGGCCCACCGACCCCGGTGATGGTGAGGCCCCGGATGTCCACTCCCCCGGTGTCGTGCACGTCGATGCCGTCGCCGGACGACTCCAGGACGGCGTTTCCGGTGCCGTACGAGCCGATCACCACAGGTTGTCCGGCGTTGCCCGCTTCGCCGGCGGCCACCATGAGAGTGCCGGAGAACCGGGCTCCGCCCTGAAGCAGGATCTGGTCTCCGGGCCGGAGCTGCGTTTTCTCGACGCGCGCCAGGGACTGCCACGCCGCGCCGGCCGAGGTACCGGAGGAGTCGTCGTGGCCGCTCGGGCTGATGTAGTACGTGTGCACCGCCGGCGCGTAGTGGGGAAGATCAGTGCAACCACTCGCGACGACCGCCAGACCCACGGTGGCAACCGCCCACGGCACAACGCGGGCGAACCCGGTGGCGACCATCGACCGGGGCATGGCGATCAGACTTCCATCAACGCGGGACGGACTCGATACCCGGACCGGTCCGCCTGTCGGGCCTGGTCGGCGAACCACGCGACAGTACGCTCCAAGCCCTCCTCGATGGAGACCACCGGAGACCAGCCGAGTTGCTCCCGGGCCCGGGTGATCACGGGCTGTCGGTGGGTCGGGTCGTCGACGGGCAGCGGGCGGTACTCGATCCGCGAGCGTGAGCCGGTGGCTTGAAGGACGAGATCCGCCAGTTCGCGGACGGTGTGCTCGCGGGGGTTGCCGAGGTTGACCGGGCCGTCGCAGCCGCTGTCGGCCATCGCCGTGATGCCGCGGATGAGGTCCTCGACGTAGCAGAAGCTGCGCGTCTGGCTGCCGTCGCCGTAGATCGTCAAAGGACTGCCCTCCAGCGCCTGCCGGATGAAGGTGGACACCACCCGGCCGTCGTACGGCCGCATCCGCGGGCCGTAGGTGTTGAAGATCCGGACTATACCGACATTCAGGGCACGGCTGCGCCGGTAGGCAGATGACAGCGCCTCCGCATAGCGCTTGGCCTCGTCGTAGACGCTGCGCGGGCCGATCGGGTTGACGTTGCCCCAGTACTCCTCGGGCTGGGGGTGGATCACGGGGTCTCCGTAGACCTCGCTGGTTGAGGCGAGCAGGAAGCGCGCGCCGTGTCGCAGCGCCAAGCGCAGGGCGTTCTCAGTCCCCCGGCTGCCGACGGCCAGCGTTTCCAGCGGCAGCCGGTCGTAGTCCGGCGGTGAGGCGGGGCTGGCGAGATGGGCCACGACGTGCACGGGTGCCGGCACGTCGAAGGGTGCTGTCACGTCGGCTCGCACGGGTCGGAAGCCGGGATGGCCGCACAGGTGGGCGATGTTCTCCGGGCTGCTCGTGGAGAAGTTGTCCAGGCACCAGACCGTGTCGCCTCTGCGCAGCAGGGCTTCGCAGAGATGGGCGCCCAGGAATCCGCTTCCTCCGGTCACGACGACATGCACGGTTCTCCTCCTCGATCGGGTGACACCGACGCGGTCGGTGACGTGGACGGTGACGTGGACGGTGACGTGGACGGTGACGTGGACGGTGACGTGGACGGTGACGCCGGGGTGGACTCCGGCACAGGCGGGGACAACATCGGTCGGCCCGGCACGCACACGCTCCAGCCGGCCGACCACCAGGGCCGCGGGTCCAGGCTGTTGCGGGCGTCCAGCAGCGCGGGCGTGCGCACCACCTCGGCGAGCGCCGCGGGATCGAGCTCGCGGTACTCCTGCCAGGGAGTCAGGTGCAGCACCAGGTCGGCGTCTTCGCAGACCTTGGGGATGTCCGGGGCGTAGGTCAGTTCGGGGAAGGCGGCCCGCGCGTTGTCGAGCGCCTGCGGGTCGTGGACCCGGACTTCGGCCCCCTCCCGTTGGACGGCGGCGGCGACGGCCAGGGCCGGCGAGTCACGCACGTCGTCGCTGTCGGGCTTGAACGAGGCGCCGAGGACCGCCACGCGGCGGCCGGCGAACGTCCCGCCGAGAAGCTCCCGTGCGCGGTCGACGGCGCGCTGCCGCTGCCGGAGGTTGATCCGGTCGATCTCGTGCAGGATCCGCACCGACTCGGCGGCTCCGATCTCCGCGGCGCGGGCCGCGAAGGCCCGGATGTCCTTGGGGAAGCAGCTGCCGCCGAATCCCAGTCCGCTCTGCAGGAACCGGGGGCCGATCCGCGGGTCGGCGCCGAGCGCCGCGGACAGGACCGCGACGTCCGCGCCGGCCGCGTCGCAGACCTCTGCCATGGCGTTGATGAAGGAGATCTTGGTCGCGAGGAAGGCGTTCGCCGCCACCTTCACCAGCTCGGCGGTGGCCGGGTCGGTGCAGAAGAACGGGACCTTCGCCCGCAGCATGGGCTCGTAGACGGCCCGCAGGACCGCTTCGGCGTGCGCGGAGGTCACTCCCACGACGAGTCTGGCCGGTCGCAGGGTGTCCTCGACGGCTGACCCCTCGCGCAGGAATTCGGGGTTCCAGGCGACCTCGCTGCCGGGGGACACCGCGGCGAGCCGGGCACCGAGGCGGGCCGCGGTGCCGACCGGCACGGTGGACTTGCCCACCACCAGACTGCCGGGGCTCATGTGCGGGGCCAGACCGTCCACGACGGCGTCGACGTACCGCAGGTCGGCGGCCTTGCCGTCCGGGCGTTGCGGGGTGCCGACGCAGATGAAGTGGGTGCTCGCGGCGGTGGCGGCCTCCGCGAGGGAGGTCGACAGCCGCAGCCGCCCGGATGCCAGAGCCCGGGTGAGGATCTCGTCCAGGCCCGGTTCGCGGACGGGCGCCCGGCCCGAGGCCAGGGCGGCGATCCGTTCGGCGTCGATGTCGACGGCGAGAACCTCGTGTCCGATGTCGGCCATGCACGCGGCGTGCACGGCTCCGACATATCCGGTTCCGATGACTGTGATCTTCATATCCTTACTCCTGTCCGGCTGTCCTTCGCCGGCTGGCGCCGGACATAGCCATTGGGGTTGAGCCGCTGGAAGCGCCAGGCGTCCCGGCACATGGCGGCCAGGTCGCGGGTGGGGTGCCAGCCCCAGGCCCGCGCCACGGCGGTCGCGTCGGCGACCAGTTCGGGCACATCCCCCGGGCGGCGGGCCACGATCCGATAGGGGATCGGCCGGCCGCAGGCGGCGCCGAACGCCTCGATGACCTCGAGGACCGAGCGCCCCCTTCCGACACCGAGGTTGTACACGCGCATGCCCGGTCCGTCGTCGATCCGGTCCAGTGCGATCCGGTGCGCCTGGGCCGTGTCCATGACGTGGATGTAGTCCCGTACGGCGGTGCCGTCGGCGGTGGCGTAGTCGTCGCCGAACACGTCGATGCGCGCGAGCCGGCCGACGGCCACCTGGGCCAGGTACGGCATCAGGTTCGCGGGGACTCCGCGGGCGTCCTCCCCCAGCAGTCCGCTGGGGTGGGCGCCGACCGGGTTGAAGTACCGCAGGCCGACCACCGTGAACTCCGGGCACCGGCGGCACACGTCGGCCAGGATCTGCTCGCAGACCCACTTGGACGCCGCGTACGGATTGGTGGGCCGGGCCGGGGTGGCCTCGTCCAGCGGCCCGGCTCCGGCTCCGGCGTCGCCGTAGATCGAGCAGGACGAGGAGTAGACCAGCCGGTGCACCCCGTGCTCGTGCATGGTCCGCAGCAGGTTCGTCGTGCCGCCGACGTTGGTGTCGTAGTACTCCACCGGCATCCGGGTCGACTCGCCGACGGCCTTGCGGGCGGCGAGGTGCACGACGGCGTCCACCCGGTGCTGATCGAAGATGGCTGACAGGGCCCGCCGGTCGCAGATGTCCGAGGCGTACACGGCGCCGACGCGACGGCCGGTGAGTTCCTGGACGCGCCGGAAGACCTGCGGCGTGCTGTTGGAGAAGTCGTCGACGACGAGCACGTCGTAGCCGTGGCTGAGCAGTGCGGCACACGTGTGGCTGCCGATGAACCCCGCGCCTCCGGTGATGAGGACAGATGTCGTCATGGTGATCACCCGTGCAGGACGGCGAGTGCGTACGCCGGGTAGAGGCAGATGGACGCGACCAGGGGCAGCAGCGGCAAAGCAGAGATCATCAGCGGGGTGCGGGCGGTGGCGAACGCGCTGCGCGGACGGGTGCCGGCTGCCTTGGCGGCCTCGCTGACGTGCAGCGTGGCGACCAGGATGCTGACCACCGTGTACACACACGAGCCGAGGATGCACAGGAAGACGTATCCCACGGCCGGTCCGGTCAGCTCCCCGATGATCGCGGCCGTCGAAAGGCCGATGGCGATGGCGACGAACGGCAGGACCAGGCCCTTGGGCAGTGTCTCGTGTCCGGTGCGGTCCTTGGGGGTGACCTTGAAGTAGATGGGCCGGCGGAACGTCTCCTGCACGATCGCCCCGAGCACGCCCCAGGCGACGTATGGCCAGCGCGCGAGCATGAACAGCCACAACTCCCAGCTCAGGACCGGCGCGGTACGCGGCCGTAACAGCCCTCTGCTGCGCAGCAGGAGCAGCAACGCGAGCAACCAGATCGTCATCGCCCACATGTGCCCGAGGAACGCGGCGTAGTTGACGCTCACCCAGACCCGGCCGGTCACCGCGGCGACGGCGGGCAGGGCGATGCCGGCCATCGCGCCGAGCGCCAGCAGCGGGTAGTAGATCAGGACGATCGCGAACCGCAGCTGCATGCGCAGCGGCAGCCGGTGCATGTGCCGCGGGATCATCCCGAACATCATGGCCACCAGGCTGCGCGACCACTGGTACTCCTGGGTGACCATGTCTGTGAAGGTCATGGGGCCCAGCCCGTGGGCCTCGGCGTCGATCGCGAAGGCACCCTGCCAGCCGGCCGAGTTGAGCAGGAACGTGGTGGTGAAGTCCTCGGCCAGGTCGGGCCCGAGGCCGCCGATCTCGCGCAGGGCCCGGGTGCGGACGCCGTAGTGGGATCCGATGCACACCGGGGCGAGCCGGTCGACGTGCCCGAGTTGGAACGGGCCGTGGAACGGGGCCTCCCGGTACAGCCGGCCCCGGGCGGCCCAGGAGTCCGCGGCGTTGGCGTCGCAGATGCTGGGTGCGGCGACGTAGCCGATGGCCGCGTCGGCGAAGGGCCGAACCACCTCGGCGAGGTAGGTGGGGCCCGGCTCGTGGTCACAGTCGAGCTGGACGACGACGTCGTAGTCCCGGTACCCCCACCGGTCGTAGAAGTAGGCGAGGTTGCCTTCCTTGCACTTGGTGCGGCGGGGCCATGTGGCGCGGTTGTACTCAGGGACCCCGCGCCGCGTGGACACGTGGATGCCATGCCAATCGCACCACTGGTCGATCTCGGCGGACGGGTCCTCGTCGCAGAGCCAGACGTCGTAGGCATAGGGGAAGTCCTGGGCGAGCATGGCCTCCAGCGTGTGGCGCGCCATGGACCACGGTTCGGAGGGGGCGCGGGTCACGGCGATGGCGAGCCGCACGCGAGGGATCCCGGTCGCGGGATCGACCTTGGGCAGCCGCGAGACCGCGAGCAGGAAGTAGCTGGCCTGACAGGTGAGGTAGAGCAGCAACAGGCTGGTCAGTAGCAGCCCACCCCAGGTCACCAGGTGCCCCGGCTCCAGCCACCACTGCCAGAACACGACGAAGCAGACCGCCCAGCCGGCCGCCAGTATGGCGATGGTGACCCGGTCGCGGGTAGAAAGCGCGGGAATCAGGGTCGACCGGTTGATCCGGAACTTGTGCGCCGGACGCGCGAAGAGCGGGCCGTGCGCCGTGATCCGGGCGACGCGGCCGCCGGAGAGCTCTACGATCTGCGCTTCCAGCGACGCTTAGGCGGCGGGGTCGGGCTGGCGGCGGGTCGTGGCCCGGCGCTTCCACCTCGCGGCTGCCGCGGTGAACTTCATCATGCGTCCCCTGGTTCCGGGAGAGCTTCTCCACTGTTTCTTGGGACCAGGCTTGGCCGCGAACGTCCAGCTTGAGCTAAGACGTTGTCAATTTCTCGTCAAGGCGTCCTTCAGCATCACATCAAGACGGCCCGCGCGATTTCTTGAGGAGATCTTGAGCGGGCCCAGACATGGCCTTGGGGCAGTACCGGGAGGCTCTGGCCAGGCAGACGGAAAGGACGGCGTGCCGATGGCCGGAGTGCAACCGTCGGAAACCGGCGACGGACCGGTGAGCCACGCGTACCTTTCCCGGATGCGCGACGCGGTGGGTGAGGCGACGCTGCAGCGCTACGCACAGGGATACCTCGACCTGCTACCAGTGCGGCTCGCCCGGATCGGCCGAGCGATCAGCGCCGACGAGGCCGCCGAGGCCGAGCACGTGATAGTCGACCTCCAGATCAGCAGCAAGATGCTCGGCGCCTCGAGGTTGGCCGAGAAACTGGCCGCGCTCGAGTCGTCGCTGCACGCCGGTCTCAGACCGAGTGCCGGGCAACTCGCCGGCATCCGCGCCGAGGCGGAGCTGGTGGCCGCGACGGTCCGCGGCTTGACGCGATCTTGAACGGTTTCGCGGCTTCAGCAGGTGTCTGCTTCACGGCCGGTCGTTCTGGCCTGATGTACAGGGCTATCTGTACAGTACACCCTGTAGATCTGCTAGCCTGACGCCATGACCGACACCCCTGCGGCGGCAACGGCCGCGGCGGACATCCTTGTCCTCACCAAGGCCCGATGATGGGCCCGACCGTCGCCACGGCGACACCCCGTCCCGGGAAGATCGTCGCGATCGGCCTGAACTATGCCGCGCACGCCGCCCAGATCGGCCGCGCCATCGCCGCCGCACCCCAGATCTTCTTCAAAGCACCCAGCGCGGTCATCGGCGAAGGCGATGCCATCGTGCTGCCGCGCCAGTCGGCGTGGGTGGAGCACGAAGCCGAACTCGGCGTCGTCATCGGCCGCCGGCTGCGGCGGGTGTCCGGCGCCGACGCGCTGGCCGGCGTCGCAGGCTACTGCTGCGCCAACGACGTCAGCGCCCGCGACATCCAGCACGCCGACGGACTGCCGGACTACGCCAAGTCGTTCGACACCTTCTGCCCGCTGGGCCCGGTCGTCCCGGCGGCGTCGGTGGACCCCGCCGACCTGGAGGTGCAGTGCCTGGTCAACGGCGAAGTGCGGCAGCGCGGGCGGACCTCGGAGCTGCTCCACCCGGTCGCCGGCCTGCTCGCGCACATCACCGCCGCCATGACGTTGGAACCCGGCGACGTCGTCCTGACCGGCACACCCGCCGGCACCGGACGGCTGTGCGCCGGGGACACGGTCACGATCCGGATCGAGGGCGTCGGGTCGTTGACCAACCCGGTGATCGCGGAGGCCGATCCCCCACGCGGCGGGCCGGCGGCGCGGTTGCCGGGGGTGTGACGTGCGCCGACGATGGGTGGATGCAGGGTGATCAGCAGCCGGACGTGCCGTGACCTACACCGCGTTCATGGAGCACTGCGCCCAGGCGTTCGAGTTCGTGGGAGCGGTCGTCCTCGCCGTGGGCCTCGCCACCGCCCTGGTGCTCGCCGCTGTGACATGGCGTCGGACCTCGGACGGCGGCAAGGCCTTCCGCCTGCTGCGCGGCTTCTTCGGCGGCGCGCTGCTGCTGAGCCTGGAGATCCTGGTCGCCGCGGATCTTCTCAGGACGGTCGCCGTCTCGCCCACGCTCGAGGAGGCGGGCGTGCTGGCGATCATCGTGCTGATCCGCACCTTCCTCAGCTTCTCGCTGGAGATAGAGATCGAGGGCGTCGTCCCCTGGCGCCGCGCCACGATGAGCGGTGCGACTGTCGCCCGCCAGTCGATCGCGCGGGCGAAGCCTCAGAATCATGAGCGTGATGGCCGCCCGTGAAGCTACGGTCGACCAGGTCGGTCAGGCCCAGCGTCCGCAACGCGGGGACGACGATGCGGCGGTTGTTCTTGCTGTTCCGGGGCGCGGCCTCAGCGATTAGCCGCACATCTTGTCCTCGGCCTTCCCCCGCCTCAATGTTCGAAGCCGTAACGTGGACAGCGGCGGCCCCTCATTGTGCGGGGCCTGACATGTCCCCGCAGGCAGTAAGGCAATCAATGGACGATGGCCGTCTGTACACCAAAGAAGGCCACCCGATCCGGGTACGCGACGACAAGGTGTACGACAAGTCAGGGCAGCAGGTAGGCCGCCTGGTCGACAACAAGGTGTACGCACCTGACGGCCGGTACGCCGCGACCGTGGTCGGCGACCGGCTCGTCTATCGCGCGAGCGACAACCGCCAGGTGTCCCCGCCCTTCGTTCCCCGCCCGGTTCTGCCGATGACAGCGCTCAAGCAGCTGCCCTCGATGATCCTCGGCGAGGAACCGTTCCGAGTCGACCTGGAGCAGGTACATGATGACGATCCCGAGGGTCACCACCGCGGTCAGCGCCAGACCCGCGACGATCGTGACCCGTGACCGCACGGTCCTCCAAGTTTTTCCATCAGCTGCTCCGATCGGGGGTTCGGACGGTTCTTCCAGGTCACCGGGACGATGGGAAGGCGCGGCTTTCAGAACGCTTACCGTTCAAAACCACCAGGCCGGCCGGTCGCAGCCACCTCCACATGGAGCAACGAGCCCTCCCGGCGGGAGGCTGAACCGCACCTGACGCCGGATAGTGGCCTGTGGAGGCTTTTCCACGAAGACGCGGGAGTAGCCATGGACCGCTATCCGCTCATCGCCGACCACGGCCTGGTGGGTGACCTGCAGACCGCTGCGCTCGTCTCCTCGGCCGGTGTCGTGGACTGGTTCGCCTCGCCCCGCTTCGACTCGCCCAGCGTGTTCGCCTCACTGCTCGACCATGGTCGCGGCGGGTTCTTCAAGCTGGCGCCGACCCGTCCGGACGCCCAGGCCAAGCAGCTGTACTACCCCGATTCCGCCGTCCTGATCACGCGGTTCACGTCGCCGGACGGGGTTTGCGAAGTCGTCGACTGGATGCCGCCGATCTTGTCCACGACCCCGACGGACCGGCACACCCTCTTCCGCGTGGTCCGCGTGGTGCGCGGCGCGGTCACGATGGCGATGGAATGCCGTCCGCGTTTCGACTATGCGCGGGCGGGCCACGAGCTCCGGCTCGACGGGGAGGGCGCCGCCTTCCGCTCCCCCGTCGCCGCCGCATACCTGCGGGCAGGCAACTTCCCGATGACCCAGGACGGCGACGACGTCCGCGGCGAGACGACCCTGCGGGTGGGCGACATGGCCGGGTTCGCCCTCACCGTGTGCGCTCCCGACGGCGCCCCGCCCGCGCCGATGGCCGCCGAGGACGCCTCCGAATCCGCCTGGGGCACCATCCACTTCTGGCAGAAGTGGGTGCGAAGCTCGACCTATCAGGGCCGGTGGCCGAGCGCGGTCAACCGTTCCGCGATCACCCTCAAACTCCTGATATACCAGCCCACCGGCGCCCCGGTCGCCGCGGCCACCATGGGTCTGCCGGAGCAGATAGGCGGCGAACGCAACTGGGACTACCGTTACACGTGGGTGCGCGACGGTTCGTTGTCCGTGCGCGCGTTGCTGGACCTCGGTTTCGTCGAGGAGGCCGACAAGTTCGTCCACTGGCTCGGGGACCGGCTGCGCGACCGCGAGAGCCGGACCGGCGACCCGCTGCAGATCATGTACCGGGTCGACGGCGACCCGACGCTGACCGAGACGATCCTGGACCACTTCGAGGGCTACCGCGGTTCGGCGCCGGTCCGCGTCGGCAACGCCGCCGCCGACCAACTCCAGCTGGACATCTACGGCGAAGCGATGTACGCCATGTCCGAGGGCGCCGTGTTGCAGCGCAGCACCGGGTATCACGGCTGGAAGGGGCTGGCGCGAACCCTGGACTGGCTCGCCGACTCCTGGGACCGGCCCGACGAGGGCGTGTGGGAGACCCGCGGCGGGCGCAAGGACTTCACGTTCAGCCGGGTGATGTCGTGGGTCGCGTTCGACCGGGGCATCGCCTTGGCCACCGAGTTCAGCCGCCCCGCGGACCTGGAGCGGTGGACCAAGGAGCGGGACACCATCATCGAGCAGATCATGACGCGCGGCTGGAACGCCAAGGAGCAGGCCCTGGTCCAGCACTACGGCGACGACAGCGTGCTCGACGCCTCCCTGCTGATCATCCCGCGCATGGGACTGCTCACGCCACGCGACCCGGCCTGGCTGTCCACGCTGGACGCGATGGACCGCACGCTGGTGTCCGACAGCCTGGTCTACCGGTACGACCCGGCCGCCTCGCCGGACGGGCTGCGCGGCAACGAGGGCACGTTCAGCCTGTGCAGCTTCCTCTACGTCGACGCGCTCGCTCAGGCAGGCCGGATCCGCGAAGCGCGCTATGCCTTCGAGAAGATGCTCACCTACTCCAACCACGTCGGCATGTTCTCCGAGGAGATCGGCCCGACCGGCGAGCAACTGGGCAACTTCCCGCAGGCCTTCACGCACCTGGCGCTGATCATGGCTGCGACTTCGCTCGACAAGGCACTCGACGAAGCGGTGAACGAGGGCCGGGACGCGTGAGAGCGCCGGGACGTGTACCAGCGCAGGGAGACCGTGTACCAGCGCCGGGCCGTCCGGGTATCAGTCGTGCGCGGCTTCCGGGCCCTGGAAGCGCTCGGCGGACACCCGCATGCGGAAGACGTGATAGGTCCAGGCCTGATAAAGCAGGACCACCGGCAGAAGCACCGCCACGATCACCGTCATGACCTTCAGTGCGTACTCGCCCGACGCGGCTCCCCGCACTGTGAGGTTGTATGCGGGGCTGGTGCTGGAGACCATGACATCCGGGTAGAGCTCCACGAACAGCGAGCCGATGGTGGCGGCCATCGCGACGGTGGTGGCGGCGAACGACCATCCCTCGCGGCCGGTGGCGGTCAGGGCCGCGGCGGCGAACGCGGCCATGATGGCGATCAGTTCCGGCACGTTGACCAGCACCCCCTTGCCGGAGGCGGCGTGCGTCCAGGCGAGGAACCCCAGCACGGCCACCGCGGCGGCCGGCGCCACCCGCCGTCCGATGAGGCTGGCGCGTTCGCGCACCGCGCCCGTGGTCTTCAGCGCCAGGAACGTCGCGCCGTGCACCACGCACAGCACGGTGATGGTGATGCCGCCGAACACCGAGTAGCCGGTGAACAAGTCGCCGAGGTTCCCGGTGTACTCCTGATCCGACCCGATCGGCACCCCGTGCACGAGGTCGGAGAGCGCGATCCCGATCACCAGCGGCACCAGGAGGCTGCCCGCGGTCATCAAGAAGTCCCAGGTGCCGCGCCAGCGCCGGCTGCCGATCTTCCCGCGGAACTCGAAGGAGACCCCTCGGATGATCAGTCCGGCCAGGAGCAGGACGATCGCCAGGTAGAACCCTGAGAACATGGTGGCGTACCAGTCGGGGAAGGCCGCGAACATCGCGGCGGCGGCCACGATGAGCCAGACTTCGTTGCCGTCCCACAACGGGCCGATGGTGTTGATGGCGGCCCGCCGGCCGGCCTCGTCACGGGCCACCACGGCGTGCAGCATGCCCACCCCGAGGTCGAAGCCCTCCAGGACGAAGAAGCCGGTCCACAGGACCGCGATGAGGATGAACCAGAAGGTGGCGAAGGCCATGGGGACCCCAGGTGCGGCTCGGGCCGGTCAGTAGGCGACGGCGGGGACGGGTTCGTCGAGCTCGGGCGGCGGCGCCAGCTGTCTGCGCGCGTAGCGGGTCATGAGGATCGCGGCGACCACGGCCAGCGCGGCGTAGATGAGGAAGAACACGACGATGCTGATCACGACGGTCGTGGTGTCCACCGACGGCGACACGCCGTGTCTGGTCAGCTGCAGGCCCTGCACGACCCAGGGCTGCCGGCCGCTCTCGGTGAGCAGCCAGCCGGCGGTGTTCATCAGGAAGGGCAGGATCACCGCCCACGTGGCCACGCGGAGGAACCAGGTCTTCGTGTACAGACGCTCGCGGCGCAGCAGCCACAGGCCGGCCAGCCCGATCAGCAGCACGACGGCGGCCAGGTAGGCCATCACGCGCATCGACCAGTACTGGATGAACACGTTGGGCACGTAGTATCCGGGCCCGTACTGCTGCTGGTATTGGGTCTCGACCTCGTTGAGGCCCACGACCTGCCCGTTCCAGTGGTTGGTGGCCAGCAGCGAGAGCAGGTGCGGGATCTCGAAGATCTTCGTGGGAGTCTGGTCCTTGTTCCCGCCGCCGACCTGGAACACGGAGAACGAACAGGGCTGGCAGGTCGTCCACTGGGCCTCGGCGGCCGCGATCTTCATCGGCTGGTACTTCGCCTCGGTCACCCCCAGTTCGCTGCCGACCAGCATCGCGAGCAGCAGCGCGGGCACCAGGACGACCAGGGACAGCTTCGCGG
This sequence comes from Catenulispora sp. GP43, assembly GCF_041260665.1. NCBI lineage: Bacteria > Bacillati > Actinomycetota > Actinomycetes > Catenulisporales > Catenulisporaceae > Catenulispora > Catenulispora sp. GP43. The sequence continues at coordinate 226,114 of NZ_JBGCCT010000017.1, forward strand.
CCGGGCGGAAGGCTTCGCGATCGGTGCCCCGGCGCAGCTGCCAGGCCGCCACGGCGAGCATCACCAGCGATCCGGTGACCAGCGAGGCGAGCAGGACATGGACGTACCCGCGCAGGAAGACCGGGTTGGTGAACAGCGCCCACACGTCGTCGAGCTGCGGGCGGCCGGTGGCCGTGTTGATCTTGTAGCCGACCGGGTGCTGCATCCAGGAGTTGGCGGCCATGATGAACAGCGCGGACAGGGCGCCGCCGAAGGCCACGGCCCAGATCGTCGCCAGGTGCACCCGCCTGGGCAGCTTGTCCCAGCCGAACAGCCACAGACCGAGGAACGTGGACTCCAGGAAGAACGCGGCCAGGCCCTCCATCGCCAGCGGTGCGCCGAACACGTCGCCCACCGTGCGGGAGTACTGCGACCAGTCCATGCCGAACTGGAACTCCTGCACCAGCCCGGTGACCACGCCGACCGCGACGCCGATGACCAGCACGGTGCCGAAGAACCTGGTCAGGCGCAGCAGTTCCGGACTCCCTGTGCGGTGCCAGCCGGTCTGCAGCAGTGCGGTCAAGAACCCCAGGCCGATGGTGACGGGCACGAACAGGAAGTGATAGATCGACGTCATGGCGAATTGAAGCCGGGCGAGGTCGAGTTGGCTCATCGTTTCGCTCTCCGACTCCCCTCGGACGGTCCCGCGCTCGGAACCGCCCTCCTGTGGCGACTGCGCCGACCTGCTCGAATTCGCGCAGACCCTTTCTGCCGCGAACTGTCATCGGGAACGGGCAGCCACGCCGGGAGCGCAGCGGGCCGAATCGGAAATCACCCGGCTGGAGTAAGCCGGGTTCAGGCGGCCTCACAGGTCCACCGACGTCGAATGCGAAGCGGCGCGCCGGCGCGGGCCGACGAACCGCCGACGAGCTGACTCGCCGACCCTGGTGACCGGCCATAGGCTCGAACAGCCGACCTCGGGAAGCCTGAGCGCGGCGGTATCTGCGCTGCGAGCAATCGGTGGCAGTCAGTGGCCGGCACGGTGATGCCCCGGACGGAAAGACCGGGTGCGGCAAGGAGAGACCGATGCAGGCAGACGACGTCGACGCCCTGGTGATCTTCGGTGCCACCGGAGACCTGGCGAAACTCGAGACCTTCCCGGCCCTGGTCGGCCTGGTGGAACGCGATGTGCTCGCCGTGCCCATCGTCGGAGTGGCCAAGAGCGGCTGGGACCTTCAGCAGTTCCGTGCCTACGCCGTCGCCTCGCTCAAGCTCAACGGGATGGACCCGGGCAGCCCCGCGGCCGTGAAGATGCTCGGCCTGCTCCGCTACGTCGACGGCGACCTGGACGACGACGCGACGTACGCCGCGATGTCCGACGCGATGGGCTCGGGCGGCCGCGCCCTGTTCTACCTCGAGGTGCCACCGGCGCTGTTCGGACGCATCGCGCACGGAATCGCCTCCGCCGGCCGCGCCGGCGATGCCCGGGTGATGGTGGAGAAGCCGTTCGGAAACGATCTGACCAGCGCCATCGAACTCAACACCACGATGCACCAGGTCTTCCCGGAGGACGCGATCTACCGCGTCGACCACTGGCTGGGCCTGGAACCGCTGGAGAATGTGCTGTTCACCCGTTTCGCGAACTCGGTACTCGAGCCGCTGCTCAACCGCACATACGTGGACAGCGTCCAGATCACCATGGCCGAGGCCTTCGACGTTTCGGACCGCGGCGCGTTCTACGATCACACGGGCGCCGTCCGCGACGTCCTGCAGAACCACATGCTGCAGGTCCTGGCCAGCGTGCTGGCCGAGCCTCCGGACGGTCCCGGCGCGGGCTCGTGGCCGCAGGACAAGACGCGGGTGCTGACCGCGATCAAGCCCGCCTCACCGTCCCACGCCGTCCGCGGACAGTACGAGGGCTACCACGATGTGGCCGGCGTCGCGCCCGGATCAACCACGGAGACGTACATCGCCGTACGGTTGGCCGTCGACTCCTGGCGCTGGGAGGACGTGCCGGTCATGATCCGCGCGGGCAAGTGCATGCCGGTGACCGCGACGGACGTCACCTTCCACTTCCGCAAGCCGCCGCACGACCTGTTCGACCTGCCGCCCTCGGCCACAGCCAACGCACTGCGGTTCCGCATCTGGCCCGAGAGCGCGGTCGCCCTCACGCTGGCCGGCAAGAAGCCCGGAACCGCTTGGCAGGCCCAGCGCGAGGATCTGGTCTTCAGCCAGCAGCCGGGCTCGGACATGCGGCCCTACGACCGGCTGATCGGAGCGGCGCTGGAAGGCAGGCGCTGGCTGTTCACGCAGCAGGAGGCCGTCGAAGCCGCGTGGGAGATCGTCCAGCCCATCCTCGAGGCGAGTTCGCCGCACACCTACGAGCGCGGCACCTGGGGGCCGAAGGAAGCCGACCAGCTCCTGCCCGAGGGGATCATCTGGCACGATCCTCAGGCCTGAGGCAACGGGAGCAGTGCTCGGCAAGGCGCCGCACCACGCGTAAGGTGTGTACGCAGGAGGGTGCTGACGCAATGGGAATGCTCGACCGTGTCGAACGACGACTGGACAACTTGATCAGCGGGGGCTTCGCGCGGGCCTTCAAGGCCGAACTGGTGCCCGCGGAGATCGCCGCTGAGCTGCGGCGGGAGTGCGACGACACCGTCGTGGTCCGCGGGCAGGGGCGCGCGGTGGCCGCGAACGACTACGTGGTGCAGATGGCCCCTGCCGACTTCACCCGGCTCGCCCCGTATGCGGCCGAGCTGGCGGCGCAGCTGAACGAAGCGGTCCGCGCGCACGTGCACGAGCAGCGTTACGTCCTCGTCGGCCCGCTCGCGGTGCGGCTCGAGGCCGCCGAGGATCTCGCCGTCGGCGTCTGCCACATCCGGAGCGTTGTCCTGCCGGCCAACCAGCCGCCCGGTCCGAGTACTACCCGGCCGGTGTCGACTCCGTGGCTGGAGATGAACGGGTCCCGGATCCCGCTGTCCGCGCGGATGACCATCATCGGGCGCGCTCCGGAGGCGGATGTCCGGCTGCACGACCCGGGAGTCTCCTCGCGGCATGCCGCGATCCGCCTCGACCGCTCCGCGACCATTGAAGACCTCAGCTCCACCAATGGAACCTTTGTGGACGGCCGGCGCGTCCGGACAGCCGATCTGCATGACGGGGCCGTGATAGTTCTCGGTGGAGTTCGAGTGACGTTCCACAACGGCTGAGAAGGTTCTGCGCCGCGTCAGCCGAGCTCACGGCTTAAGCAGCACCTTGACAGCGCGACGCTGGTCCATTGCCTGGTATGCCTCGGGGGCCTGGTCGAGAGGCAGTACCAGGTCGAAGACCTTGCCCGGATCGATCTGCCGCTGCCAGACCAGGTCGATCAGTTCCGGAAGGAAGCGCCGCACCGGGGCATTACCGCCGTGCAGGTGAGCGTGGGAGAAGAACAGCTCCTGGCCGTCCAGGGTCACGCCATGGGAGACGCCGACGTACCCGATGTGGCCCCCGGGCCGGGTGGAGCGGATCGCCTGCAGCATCGACTGCTGAGTGCCCACCGCCTCGATGACCGAATCCGCGCCGAATCCGCCGGTCATCTCCTTGACGCGGGCCACGCCCTCGTCGCCGCGCTCGGTGACGATGTCGGTGGCGCCGAACTCGCGAGCCAGTCTTTGCCGCGGCTCATGCCGGCTCATGGCGATGATCCGCTCCGCGCCGAACTGCTTGGCGGCCAGAACGCCGAGCAACCCCACCGCGCCATCCCCGACCACGACGACGGTCTTACCCGGCCCCGCCTCGGCGGCCACCGCGGCGAACCAGCCGGTGGCCAGCACATCAGAGGTGGTCAGCAGGCTCGGGATCAGGTCCTCCTCCGGCGTGCCCGGCGCGGCGACCAGCGTGCCGTCGGCCAGAGGCACCCGCAGCCGCTCGGCCTGAGCGCCCAGATCGTTGATCCATTCGCGCTGCACACACGAGGTCTGGTAGCCCGCCCGGCAGTTCTCGCACGTGTTGTCCGACACCGAGAACCCACCGACGACGAAATCACCGGGCTTCACCGTGGTGACCGCATCACCGACCTGCTCCACGACGCCCACGTACTCGTGCCCGATCGGAGACGGGGCCTCGATCGCATCGGTGCCGCGGTAGGACCACAGATCCGAGCCGCACACGCAGGCGGCCACCACACGGATGACGGCATCCGTCGCCGCCTCGATCTTCGGGTCGGGCCGCTCCTCCACCCGGAAGTCGCCAGGTCCGTACCTCATGACGCCACGCATGGTCGCTCTCCTCGCCTCGATGAGGCCGGCCGCGGGTCACGGCCGGGCGGGCTGGGGGCCACACCACCCAGGAAACCGGCATTGCGCCCGCTCAGCGAGTCGCAACTGGTGAAGAAGCAGGCATTGTGAGCATCTCGCCTGGTAGGGAGCACGAAGGCCCGCCGCCAGGAGCGCCACCGAATCGCACGAATGATCTAGCCGAATGGGTCACTTGATGTCCAGCTGGACCGCGTGGCCGCTCACTGGTGGCAGGCACGCGGACTCACTGCACGCGGCATACCCGACGAGCGCGGTCGCCCCGCCCTGCCCGCCGATGGTGACGGGCAGGTCGACGGTCACCGGGCCGTCGGGGTACACCGGCAACGAAAGGTCCGTCCCCGTCAACCGGAGCGTGGTCGCCTTGGTCCGCGCGGCCAGCGGGCCGGCGGCCGACATGGAACCCCGCACGACCAGCGAGACGGGCCGGCCGACCCCCTGGATCCCGTCGGCCGGCAGGTCGATGCTGTACAGGTGGAAGCCCGGCCGGTCCGGCGTCAGGGTGGCCACGAGCGTGGCATGCGTCGTGGTGCGGCCCTTGAGGCCGATGACGACGGTAACGCCTTGGTCGGAGAACTGGGCCAGACGCGCCAGCCCTTTGTCACCGCCACCGCCGCCGCCGTCACCGCCACCGCCACCGTCGCCGAAAGCCAGATAGGCGACGCCGACCGCGATGACGAGGGCCGCCACCGTCCCGCAAAGCCAGACGCGAGCGCGGCTCATCCGGCCCACTTCTTCAGGAAGGCCAGGAACGACGACGTGTCGAAACCCGGGTTGCCGCTCCTGTCGGTGTCCACCCGCGTGGCGCCCGAAGGGCTGAGAATGACGATCACCGGCAGGCCATAGGACCCCGAACTGCTCGGCGCGATCTGCGACAGCAGGCTCATGTTGTCGTCGACGTCGATTTGCACCAAATGGTACGACGACGCCAGGACACTCTGGACGCCGGAGGTGTGGAACGCCTGGTCCATCGCGACGCAGTTGCCGCACCAGCTCGCACCGAAGTCGAGCAGCACCTCCCGCCCGTCAGCCTTGGCCGCGGCGCGCGCCGCCGCGATCTGGGCCTTGGAGTCGGCGGCGGGGTCGTAGCCGAAGGAGGACGGCACCGTGCCGGACGTCACCGGCCGCGGCGTCGTGGCCGACGGGCTGGACGAGCCCTTGGGCTTGCTCGGCGCGGACGTGGAGCGGCTGGATGACGGAGTGGGCGACGTCTTGCCGGTGGGGTCCGGGGCGGACGAGGCCGGCGTCATGGCCTGGGCGGACGTCTGGTTGGTGCCGGTGCCGGCCGCGCTCGAGGACGCCGCACTCGAGGACGCCGTACTCCCGGCGGCTGCGGGAGAACCAGGCCCACCGGCTGCCACACTCGACGATGGATTCGCAGACGAGGCACAGCCACCGAGGGCGGCCGCGAGTATTCCGACGGCCAGGGCCGAAGATGCTTTGCGCACCGGTTCGCTCCTCTGTCTCTATCAAGGGATCGTTGACACCTAGGAGAGTCGCCACCGCCGACCAGATCACAGTTTTTTCCTCTCGGCTTGGCGGATCAGTCGGTCGGCCGAGGCCTGATCCGTCCCAGCCATCAGGGCTCTGTCACAGTTGCCCCATGGACTTCTTCGAGAGCTTCCCCGCCCCTCCAGCCCACCCCGAGCCGCCGCCGACGCCACCGCGCCCGAAGTGGAAGAAGCCGGCCGCAACCCTGCCGGTGGTGATGGCCGAGAACGCGATCATCGTCCGCGACGAGCGGCTCGCGCTTTCCATCGGCGGGCTGTCGGCCTACCCGAACGGCTTCGAGTTCTCGATCCACATCCGGCTTCGGAACGAGGAGAACCTGATCGATCCCTTCGGGCACCGGCGCCGGCGGGACTATGACCGCAACTCCAGCATCGCCGACAGTGATGATCCCGAGCGGAACCTGCGTGTGGGCATCCTGTTCGCGGACGGACGCCGCGCCGCTTCCAGCCAGCCGCGCCGTCTCCGCTTCGACAGCGAGCCCGACCCCGAAACGATCATCATGCTGCCCGGCCACGGCGGTGGCGGCGGCACGTCCTGGGACATGAGCTACTGGATCCACCCGCTGCCGCCGGAGGGGCCCCTCACCATCGTCCTGTCCTGGCTCGCGCAGGACATCACCGAGGTGCGTCACGAGCTCGACGGCTCCACGCTCCTCGCCGCCGCCGCACAGGCGATCCCCCTGTGGCCGGAGCCGCGTTCGGGTACCTAGGGCAGCGCCTGCACCAGGCCGCGCCGGCGTGGCTGTGCTTGTTGTCCAATCAATCCTCCGCCGCCATCACCACCGCGACCGGCCACGCGATCATGGCGGCCGTCATGGCCGGGCTGACCGTCGCGCTGCTGCGCATCGACCAGACCGTCACCTTGCGTACTCTGGCCGGCGGCCGGACCACCCCGCTCGAAGGGAGCTGATCCCCCAGACGGGAGCTGATCCCCCAGATGCGCTACGGACCAGCGGGGTGGAGGGCAGACTCGGAGGGCCCTGTGCGGCCCATCGCGTTGCGCAAGGCAGGCGGCGGGGCCTTGAGCACACTCATTCGGCGATGGCCGCCCAGTCGTTCGTAGCAGTAAACGGCGTTGACTCCGAGCCCGAGCACCGCCTGTTTCCAACGAGGCCACTGCAAGATCCGCCCCATGCGCTTCATCACCGCGAGGCTCACCGTGCGGTAGACGCGGATCTCCGCGAGCGCGGTGGTGCGCAGCAGAGCGTCGATCTCGCCACGATGCCCTTGCGCGGACAGCCGGAGCAGCTCTTCGTGGCAATACGCGAGGTGGTTGTTCTCGTCGGAACAGATCATCCGCACCGCACGCCCGATCTCCGGATCATCGCCGAAGATCTTGCGCAGCAGGCGCATCTGCTCGGCCGCGCGCTGCTCGGTCACCCTGCTGTGCACGAGATAGACCAGCACATCGTGCTCGGTCAGCGGCTCATCGCGGCGCAACCGCTCATGGGCCAGCCCGATGCCCTGCCGTTCGAGAAGCATTGTGTAGTCGGTTTCGGGCGGCACCTCGACCGGCTCGAGTCCACGCTTGCGCAGCAGGCCGCGAAAGATACGCCCGTGCTTGTCCTCGTCCGCACCGTGCCTGGCCACCTTCGGCGCCAGGACCGGATCGGGTACCAGCCGGGCGATGCGTCCGTTCTCCCAGCCGCCCTGGCTCTCGCCCTGCATGGCGATGCTGCAAAACAGCCGGTAGGACTGGTCGTTGTCCCGGATCTCACCGAACAGACTCGCGGCCGTGAGCATCCTGCACCGCCTTCCGCATAGCGCCCGTACGTTGCCCCAAGTCAATGCCGCCCTGCCGCACCCCGCCAGTCCCCCACCGGCGCCGCTAGCCCGAACGATTGACGCGGGGGTCCTGGCATGCGCCTGCGGGACACGTCGCGCGGGCACGCAAGTCGATCACCTGGCCTCCAGCCGCAGTCCAGACCACCTCGCCGGGGCCCCTGCCCCGAACGCGCCATTTTCTTGTCAACCCAGTTCGCTCCGCGGTGCGTAGAACTAGTGACAGTGTTCCCATCAGCAAGGAGTCGGCATTGACCGAGGAGGAGTTCACCGAGTTCTACACCTACTCGGTTCGTCGGCTTGTCGGCCAGCTGTACACGATGACCGGTGATCTGCACGAAGCCCAGGACGTCGTCCAAGAGGCCTTCGAGCGTGCTTGGGGGCATCGGCGTGCCCTGGATCGCGACGGTGCGCCCGAGGCGTGGGTGCGGCGCACCGCCTGGCGCCTGGCGGTCAGCCGGTGGCGGCGGGCGCGGGTCGGGGCGCAGGCCTGGTTGCGGCGTGACGACGCGCAGCTGGTGCCGGGACCGGACCCCGGCGGCGTGGACCTGACGTCGGCACTGCGGGTCCTGCCGGCCCGGCAACGGATCTGCGCCGCGCTGTTCTACGTCTGCGATCTGCCGGTCGACCAGATCGCCGCCGAGACCGGGCTGGCCTCCGGCACCGTCAAAACCCACCTGTCCCGGGCCCGGACCGCTCTCGCCGCGCTCCTCGGCGAGACCTCCCCCAGTGAGGAGACCCCGTGATGTCCCCCGACGACGAGCGCATCGCCGCGGCCCTGCGGCACACGGCATCCCGGGCGGCGTCGCAGGCCACGCCGTCCACACCCGAGCGGATCACCGGTCGCGGCAAGGCCCGCCGCCGGCGCCGGGTGGCCGCGGCGGTGATCGGAGGCGCGGGGATGGGCGCCGCGATCGTCTTGGCCGTCACCACGGCAGCAGGTTCCCCGCAACGCGACGAGCCCTCGCCCGGTGTGCACCCGTCGACCACCGCGCCGGCGCCGGTGCCGACGACGCCCCCTGCGACCGGGACCAGCCTCCCGGCGGATCCCCTTTCCAGCTCCGCCGACTCCGTCTCCTCGCCCTCGCTCGGCGATCCGTCCTCGTCCACGGGGTCGTCCAGGAACTCCGGCGGTCAACCGTGACGCTGCCGCTTCTCGACCACCAGCGACCCGCGACCAAGTCGACCCCGGCGAACTCGGCGAACTCAGCGACCCCTGCGAACCCGGCTACCCCGCCGACCGAGACACCAAGCCGGCGCGCCTGGCACGCCGGACAACCAGTACTGCTCGTCTACATCGCCGCGGCAGTGCTGCACATCGCACTGCTGGCCGCCATGATCCCCGCCGGCGGCCCCGGCATCGCCGATCGCCTGCAGGCTTGGGACGGCCAGCGTTACGTGGAGATCGCGGCGCACGGTTATCCCAGCGGATTCACCTACACCGCGGACGGTCAGATCTGGGGCAACAATCTGGCCTTCTTCCCCTTGTTCCCGCTTCTGATCCGCGCCGTCCACACGGTCACGGATCTGAGCTGGGAAGGCGCCGCGATCGTCGTGTCCCAGCTGTCGATGATCACAGCCCTGCTGGCCGTGCACCGCCTGCTGACACGTCTGTACAACCGCCGCACGGCCACGATGGGCATCGTTCTGCTCGCGATGGCCCAGCCGATGTCGCTGGCGTTCTTCATGGCCTACAGCGAGTCGCTGTTCCTCGCCCTGGCCGCCGGCACTCTGCTCGCGGCCGAGCGCCGTGCATGGCTCACCGCCGGGCTGTTGGCGTGTCTGACAGGTCTGACTCGTCCTGCGGGCGTGGCCGCCACCGTGGCGCTGGCCGTCGCCGCGTCGCTGTATCTGTACCGGCGACGAAAAGCAGAGTGGCGGCCGGCCGCCGGCGTCGTCATCGGCAGCCTCGGCATGCCTGTCTACCTGCTGTGGGTCGCCAACAGGGCCGGCACGCCCGGCGCCTGGTTCACCATCCAACAAGCCTGGGGCACCCGCTGGGACTGGGGCAGTTCATTCCTGAAGTATCTGGCGCAGTCCTTGACCACAGGGGACGGCTGGGTTCAGGTGAGCGTCGCGCTCCTGCTCCTTGCGCACCTCGCCGTCACCATCTTGGCCTGCTGTCGCCGGACCTGGCCCCCGCTGCTCGCCTACGGCGCCGTCATCATGATCTTGACCCTCGGGCAGAGCAACTACTACCACTCCAAACCGCGGCTGCTCATACCGGCCTTGGTCTTCCTGATCCCGATGGCCGACGCGCTGGCCCGCGCCCGGCCCGCCTCCAGAGCCGTCGCCATAGCCTGCGCCGCGCTGTTCGGGTGCTGGTACGGCTCCTACATGCTGACAGTCTGGTCCTACGCCATCTGACGGGACCAGCCCTTTCTGAGGCCTCTGAGTTCCGGAACCACATTTCCTTGACTGTCCCGTTGCCCCTCTGTAAACCGAATCTCATGGGAGAGCGCTCTCCAACGGCAGCCTGGCGCACACTGCCGGCCGAGCCGCACTCACCGCCACGCGGATCCCCGATCCGTCCCTGAGGTGCCGGCCCAGGCCGGCAGAGAGAGGCAGCTCCATGACCGGAACAAAGCGCCGACCATACGCCATCCTGGTGATGATGATCGCCCTGGTGGCAAGCGTGATGCTCGTCAGTACCGCGCCGAAGGCCCACGCCGCCGGCACCCTGCTCTCACAGGGCAAGCCGGCCACCGCCTCGTCGATCGAGAACGCCGGCACGCCGGCCGCGGACGCGGTCGACGGCAACACCGGAACCCGCTGGTCCAGCCAGTTCAGCGACCCGCAGTGGCTGGAAGTGGACCTCGGTCAGACCTCGACGATCAATCAGGTCGTGATCCAGTGGGAGACCGCCTCTGCGAAGGCGTACCAGATCCAGACCTCGAACGACGGCACGACCTGGACGTCGATCTACTCCACGACCACAGGCCCCGGCGGCACCGAGACCCTGAACATATCAGGGTCTGGACGGTACATCCGCATGTACGGCACGGCCCGGAACACCCAGTACGGCTACAGCATCTGGGAGTTCCAGGTCTACGGCACCGCCGGCACCGGCGGCGGCACCTGCGACAACAACGCGGCCCTGAACCACCCGGCCACCGCCTCGTCGGTCGAGAACGCCGGCACGCCGGCCGCGGACGCGGTCGACGGCGACACCGGAACCCGCTGGTCCAGCCAGTTCAGCGACCCGCAGTGGCTCCAGGTCGACCTCGGCTCGGCACAGCAGATCTGCGGGATCCAGCTCCAGTGGGAGACGGCGTCCGGCAAGGCCTACCAGATCCAGACCTCGAACGACGGCACGACCTGGACGTCGATCTACTCCACGACCACAGGCCCCGGCGGCACCGAGAACCTGACGGTCAGCGGCTCCGGCCGTTACGTCCGCATGTACGGGACCGCGCGCAACACCCAGTACGGCTACTCCCTGTGGGAGTTCGAGGTCCTGACCGCCGCTCCCGTCGGCGGTGACATGATCACCGTCACCAACCCGGGCAACCAGACCAGCGTCGTCAACACGGCCGTCAGCCTGCAGATGGGCGCCACCGACTCGGTGGCCGGCCAGACGCTGACCTACAGTGCGACAGGCCTGCCGGCCGGGCTGTCGATCAGTTCTTCGGGCCTGATCACCGGCACGCCGACCACCGCGGCCACCTCCAGCGTGACCGTGACCGCCAAGGACACCACGGGTGCCACCGGCTCGACCACCTTCGGGTGGACGGTCAACGCCGGCGGCGGCACCGGCGCCCCGCCGGCGGCGTTCTGGGGCAACGTCTCCTCCATCCCGCCGGCGACGCACGTGATGGAGTTCATGATCCAGAACCAGACCAACGGCCAGTACCCCGACAGCCAGGTCTACTGGAGCTTCAACGGCCAGACCGAGTCCATCGCGCAGCAGCGGTACATCGACATGCCCGCGAACTCGGCCGGCCGCATGTACTTCTACCTCGGCACGCCGAACGGCCCCTACTACGACTTCATCGAGTTCACCGTGGGGGCCACCTTCATCAACGTCGACACCACCCGCGTCGACCGGTTCGGCCTGAAGCTGGCGCTGCTGGTCCACGACCACAGCGGAAACGAGCAGGAGGTCGGCGAGAACTACGCCACCTTCCAGGAGAGCCGCACGGCGACGTTCAACCGGTTCCAGTCCTCGGTCCCGACCGAGTTCAAGGAACTGGCCACGGACAACGCCCCCTACGGCATCCCGTCGCCGGGCAACGACGCCGCGTTCCAGACGGGCGGCGCGTACGCGAACTACTTCCAGGCGTACGCGGCGGCCAACGGCGACACGGCTGACAGCACCCCGCAGATCTTCGGCTGCGGCGGCACCCTGTCCGGAAACCCGCAGCTGTGCGCGGGCCTGAACCGGCACGTGGCCCAACTCCCGGCGGCGCAGCAGTCGATCCCGGCGAACTTCTACCAGGCCGGGCCGGCGAACTACTACGCGCAGTTCTGGCACCAGAACGCCATCAACGGGATGCAGTACGGCTTCCCCTACGATGACGACGCGGGCCAGAGCTCGGACATCTCGGTGAACAACCCGCAGTACGCGGTCGTCGCAGTGGGTTGGTGAACCGTCAGGTAGAACAACGATATCCAGCGATCTGACGCATTAGCAGGCTGCGGCCGGCGCCCCGCGAGGGCCCCGGCCGCAGCTCTTTCTCCGACCCAGTGCTGCGTCGCGCCGCGGAGTAGCTGATTGCCTGGGCCTGGATTGCGTGGAACAAGGATTGCCGGGTATGCGCGGGACCCGGTCCGCACTTCGTCGTTCGCGAACCCTGTTCGTCCTCGGATGTGCGGTCCAAGGTCCCGTCCGTATCCGGCCCTTCGGGTCGGCCGACAAAGGAAGTCAGCATGCTGCTTATCCTCGGCCTCATCATCCTGATCGGCGCCGGTGTCGTGGGCGCCGTCGCCGTACTCGACAACCGCGGCGCGAGCCATCAGCTGCCCGGCGGCTTCCACGCCTTCGGGCACGATTTTCACGGTTCGTCCGGTCAACTGTTCTTCTGGGGAGCGGTCGTCGGCGCGGTCGCCATGTTCGGCCTGTTCCTGCTGCTCGCCGGACTGCGCCATGAACTCCGGTTCCGCGCTCAGGCCCGGCGGGACGGCGTCCGGAACGTGCGGCGCACCCGTCGTGTGCGCGGCGGCGGAGACCCCAGCCCGCTCGCCGAGGACGACCGCGATCGTGAGCGCGACGAAGACCTGCCGTCCACGACGGACACGACGGACACGACACGCGACCGCGAGTCGGAGCCGGTACGCGGCGAGTCTGAAGACGGCGCGGATCACGATGGCACCGTGAAGGCCTGACACACCAGGCGACACAGCGTGCCTGGACTACCGATGGGCCTTCGAGGCCGCGAAGCCCAGCTCCGGTACATCGGCCCGGAGCTGGGCTTCGCCTACTGATCCGCGTTCGCGCACCCGGCATCGTCACCGGATGAGCTCGAGGAAACAGCGAAGTCCTCCAGGCCCAGGCCCGAGAGCTGCGAAACCCCGGGGCTTGTGGCGCCGGACATCTCCCGCTAACGTTCCGCGCACATCACTCTGCAACGTTGCAAGACCGTCCGACGACTCGCCGTTGCAACGTTGCAGAGACCTGCGATCGAGGAGCATTCCATGATCCGTGGCAGACCACACCGATTCTTCCGCCGGCGGCTCGGCCGAGCCGGCACAGCGGCCGCCGCCGCATTGCTGCTGCTCGGCTCGGTGACAGTGGGTGTGATGGTCACCGAGACGCCCGCCGCGGCCGCCGCGATGCCGACCACCGGTGTCCTGTACGCGCCGAACCTGTCCGCCAACCCCAACGAGGACGCCAGCTATCCGCGGGTGATCCGCCTCGCCGACAGCGGCTCCGCCAACGGCGAACTGCTCGCCACCTTCGCTCATTCCGGGGTCGGGTCGCAGAAGGCGAACTTCCCCATCTACCGCTCGTCCGACGACGGCCACACCTGGTCGGCCTCGCCGATCGGCACCGTCACCGACACCGTGCACGGCTGGGACCTGGACGGCCCGACGCTGTTCGAGCTGCCGCGGGCCGAGGGCTCGCTGCCGGCCGGAACGCTGCTGGCCTCCGGCACGGCGTGGAACCACGGCGACTACACGCAGCAGGCCGTCGAGGTGTTCGCCAGCACCGACCACGGCGCCACCTGGAGCTATCGCAGCTCCTGCGCCTCGGAGTCCGGGACGGCGAACTCCCAGGGCCACGGCATCTGGGAGCCGGAGTTCGCGGTGGCCGGCAACGGCGATCTGGTCTGCTACTTCTCCGACGAGCGGCCCTCGGCCAACGGCTACAACCAGGTACTGGCGCACGTCGTGAGCACCGACGGCGGCGCCACCTGGGGCTCGGAGGTCTACGACGTCGCCGTGCAGGACAACGTGCAGCGCCCCGGCATGACCACGGTCGTCAAACTGCCCAACGGTACGTACGGTATGACGTACGAGGACTGCAAAGCCGGCTACGACCCGGACTCCGCGTGCTCGGTCTACTTCAAGACCTCACCGGACGGCGAGAACTGGACCCCCGCCTCGGGCCTGGGCAACCTCGTGCAGACCTCCGACGGACGCCACTTCCTGCACACGCCGGGTCTGGCCTGGTCGCCGATCGGCGGCCCGAACGGCACGCTGCTGGTCTCCGGCCAGCGGGTCGTCTCCGGCAACGACGGGGCGATCACCGTGCAGGACGAGTCCGGGACCGTGTTGATGGCCAACACGAATCTCGGCGCGGGGACGTGGACCGAGACGACAGCGCCGGTGAACACCAACCCCACCGGCGGCTACGACACCGGGGAGACGGCCTGCGCCGGCTACAGCTCCCCCATCCTGCCGTCGGTCTCCGGCTCGACCGTCCTGTACTTGGCCGGCACGCACCTGAGCAACGGCAAGTGCGAGGTCACGTTCGGCTACGACGTGGCCCCCGGCCCGACCGGTGCGGTCAAGGGCCCCGGCACCACGAACAAGTGCATGGACGTGAACACCAACACCTCCAAAGACCTGAACACCGTGCAGCTCTGGGATTGCAGCGGCGTGCCCGGCCAGCAGTGGTCGGTCGAACCCGACGGCACCGTACGCGCCTTCGGCAGCTGCCTGGACATCGACGGCAACGGCACGGCGAACTTCACCAAGGTCGAGCTCTTCCACTGCGACAACGCCGGCGGCCAGCAGTGGCGTGAACAGGCGAACGGATCACTGCTGAACCCGCAGTCCGGACGCTGCCTGGACGACCCGCAGGCCAACACCGCCAACGGGACCCAACTCCAGATCTACGACTGCAACGGACTGTCCACGCAGCAGTGGAACATGCCCGGCGCGCCGACCGCCGCGATCACCGGTCCGGGGTCGACGAACAAGTGTGTCGACGTGAACACCAATACGCCGACCAGCGGCAACGCGGTGCAGCTCTGGGACTGCAACGGGGTCCAGGGGCAGCAGTGGGCGATGCAGCCGGACGGGACGGTCCGTGCGTTCGGCAAGTGCCTGAACATCATCGCGAACGGCACGGCGAACTTCACCAAGGTCGAACTCAACGATTGCAGCGGTAGCGGCGGCCAGAAATGGGTTCCGCAGGCCAACGGATCGTTGCTGAACCCGCAGTCCGGGCGCTGCCTGGACGATCCGCAGGCGAACACCGCCAATGGGACCCAGCTGCAGATCTACGACTGCAACGGGCTGTCCACGCAGCAGTGGACGACCGCCGTCTGACGGCTGGCACCACCGCACCCGGCGGTCGCTGAATCCAGCGACCGCGCCCCAAGCCGCCCCGACGCGGCCGGGTTCGGCCCGCCGCACCGAGCGGGACCGAACCGTGATGTTCATCCTCTTGCAACGTTGCAGAGCGCCGTATTACGGTTCTCTGCAACGTTGCAGAACCAGCAGACCGCGGCATCCCCGCTGGTCACCGGGCTGGGCCACCGAGCTCGACAGATCGATCGACGACACAGAGAGCAGGAACGACGATGCGTACTTCCCACGGTGGCGGCGGACTGGCCCGCGGCGCGCTCACCGGCCGTGGCGGCCGCCGCCTGGCCGGCCTCACGGCCGCGGCCCTGGTGGCGGTCTCGGCGGCGGCGTGCAGCAGTTCCGGGTCCGGCGCGACCCCGGCAGCGGCTGGCGGGCCCGCCTCCTCCGGCGCGGCGGCCGGCGCCGGCTGCGCGGCCAACGCCACCCCGCTGACCTTCTGGGGCTGGTCGGCCGGCTACGACCTGGTGGTCAAGGAGTTCAACAAGACCCATCCGGACATCTGCGTGAAACTGCAGAACGCCGGAGCGACCACCGCCGAGTACGTGAAGCTCAACGACGTCCTGAAGGCCGGCAACGGAGCCCCCGACGTCGCGCAGCTGGAGTACTTCGAGGTCCCCTCGTTCGAGATCACCCACAGCCTCGTGGACCTGTCCCAGTACGGCGTCAGCTCCTCGAAGTCCGACATCGCGCCGGCGGCCTGGTCGCAGGTGAGCCAGGGCTCGGCGCTGTACGCGATGCCGGTCGACCTCGGGCCGCTCGCGCTGTACTACAACGCCAAGCAGTTCTCGGCCGCCGGGGTGAGCGTCCCGACCACCTGGGACCAGTTCTCGGCCGCCGCCGACAAGCTGCACGCCGCTGACGCCAACGCCGCGATCACCAACTTCGACCCGGAGAGCACGCAGGACGTGCTCGCCTTGATGCAGCAGTACGGCGCCTTCCCGTTCACCTACAGCGGCGGCGAGAGCCTGGGCATCGACTTCACCGGCGCGGCGCAGACCGCCTTCGCGAACTACTGGCAGGGCCTGATCGACAAGCACGAGGTCACCACGGCCGCCGACTTCTCGCCGGCGCAGTGGTCGAACCTCGACTCCGGGGCGGACGCCGCGCGCCTGAGCCCGGCCTGGGGCCCGGTCGGCATGCAGCTGAGCATCAAGAACACGGTCGGCGACTGGCGCGCGGCACCGATGCCGCAGACCCAGGCCGGGCAGAACGTGGCCGGCAACTGGGGCGGCTCCACGCTCGCGGTGGTCAAGGGCTCCAAGCACGCCAAGCAGGCCGCGGAGTTCGCGCAGTGGTTCGGCGGCTCGGCCGACGCCTGGAAGATCCTCAGCGGGCCGGTCGCCGGCGCGTTCCCCGGTTACGTGCCGCTGCTGAACGACGCGGGCTTCCAGGGCACGACGCTGCCGATCTCGGCCGACTCCAAGCCGAACGCCGTGTTCGCCGACGCCGCGCAGCACCTGGCCCAGACCCAGTGGCCGCCGATCATGACCGCCGCGCTGACCCAGTGGACCTCCACGTTCGCCGGGGTGACCAAGGGCACCGAGACGCTTCCGCAGGCCTTCCAGACCTTCCAGAAGCAGATGACCGACTACGCCAAGGCGCAGGGCTTCACCGTCACCAACGGCTGAGGAACGGCTGAGGAAGAGAGTACGAGGACGTGAGCGAGAAGAGCGGATTCACGGTGGCGGCGACGCAGCCGCCGGCGGGCCCCGCACCCGCGGTGCCGGACGGACAGGCGCCGCCGGCTCAGCGGACAGCGCGACGGGACGGCACGGATGGTCCCTCGGCCGAGGGTGCGGCTGGCAATCCGGCCGGCGGTCCGGCTGGCAATCCGGTCGGCGGTCCGGCGGCGCGCGGGCTCAAGCGCCGCCGCGCACGCAGCCGGCAGTGGCCCGGCGCCGTGTTCGTCGCACCGCACCTGGCGATCCTGACCCTGTTCATGATCGTCCCGACCGGCTACGCGGTCTACGAGAGCCTGTTCACCAGCAAGCTGGTCGGCGGCACGCGCTTCTCGGGACTGGACAACTACCGCACCGTGCTCAGCTCCTCGGAGTTCTGGGGCGGCGTGTGGCGGGTCCTGCTGTTCGCCGTCGTGCAGGTACCCCTGACCATCGCGATCGCGTTCTTCTTCGCGGCGGTCTTCGACGCCGGAGTGGTGCGGTTCGGCAAGTTCTTCCGGACCGTCTTCTTCATCCCGTTCGCCGTCCCCGGCGTGGTCGCGGCCGTGATGTGGTCGTTCCTGCTGCTGCCGGGGTTCGGCCCGTACTCGCGGGCTCTGCGCTCACTCGGGTTCGGCCACGTCGACTTCTTCTCGGCGAAGCTGATCCTGCCGACCATCGTCCTGATCGTGATCTGGGAGTGGACCGGCTACAACATGACGATCCTGTACGCCTCGCTCAAGGCCATCCCGCGGGACGTCACCGAGGCGGCGGTCATCGACGGCGCACCGCTGCGGACCATCGTCCTGCGGATGAAGCTGCCGATGGTCCGGCCGACGATCGTGATGCTGGTGTTCATCAACATGGTCGGCGCGCTCCAGCTGTTCACCGAGCCCTCGATCCTGTCGTCCTTCCAGCCGCAGGCCGTCTCGTACGGCTTCACCCCGACGCTGTACGTCTACAACACGGCGGTCGGCAGCAGCGAATACAACCTCGGCGCCGCCGCGGCCGTGGTGCTCGCGCTGATCATCGGCCTGATCTCGCTCGGCGCCTTCGCGGTCCGGCGCGGGAACGGAGAGTTCAGGTGAAGCAACGCCACGACGACGGCGCCGTCCCGGTCCGGCTGTACGGACTGCGCCGCGGCACGACGACCGTCCTGACCCTGATCTGCGCGGCCTTCGCCGTGTTCATCCTCGCGCCGCTGGTCTGGCTGCTGATCAACGCGACCAAGACGCAGTCCGGCGTCTACTCCGGTCCCGGGTTCTGGTTCAGCCGGCCCTTCCGGCTGTTCCAGAACCTGGCCGACCTCGGCAAGGACATCAGCGGCGCCGGCGTGTACCTGCACTGGATGCAGAACACGCTGGTCTACGCCGTGGCCGGGGCCGTCGGCGCCACCGCGCTGTCCGCGCTGGCCGGCTACGGGTTCTCCCGGTTCCGCTTCCGCGGCGCGAACTCGCTGTTCTACCTGGTGATGTCCACGCTCCTGGTCCCGATCACGGCGCTGGCGCTGCCGCTGTTCCTGGTCTACGCCAAGGTCGGGCTGGTCAACTCGATCTGGGGCATGATCCTGCCGAGCATGGTCTCGCCGGTCGGCATCTACCTGATGCGCACGTTCATCGACGCCTCGGTGCCGCAGGACATGATCTCCGCCGCGCGCATCGACGGGGCCGGCGAGCTGCGGATCTTCTTCCGGATCGCGCTGCCGCTGACGATGCCGGGCCTGGTCACGGTGCTGCTGCTGAGCGTCGTGGCGATCTGGAACAACTACTTCCTGCCGCTGATCATCTTCAGCCGCAACGACCTGTACCCGCTGACGGTCGGCCTGTCCTCGCTGTCGCAGGCCGCCGAGACCGGCACGCAGGCCCAACTGGTCCCGGTGCTCATCACCGGAGGCCTGGTCACAGTCGTACCGCTGATCGTCCTGTTCCTCTTCCTCGAAAGGTACTTCCGTGGCGGCGCGCTGCGGGGCAGCCTCACCGGCTGATCCCCGACCGCTCCGCTCGAAGACCACCTCCGCACACGCACATCCCTTTCACGCACATCCCTGGGAGCACCGTTGTCCACCGTTCGTCCTGAATACCCCCGGCCGCACTTCGACCGGTCGCACGCCTGGCTCAGCCTCAACGGCACCTGGGACTTCTCCCGTGACCCGGACGGCTGGGGCGAGCACGTCGTCGTCCCGTTCGCCTGGGAGACGCAGGCCTCCGGCTTGCAGGCGCATTGGCTGGAGTGGGGTTGGTACCGGCGCGAGATCACCGCGCCGGACGACTGGTCCGGGCAGCGGATCGTGCTGCACTTCGGCGCGGTGCACCACATCGCGACGGTGTCGGTGAACGGGACGCCCGTCGGCGAACACGAAGGCGGATCCACGCCGTTCGAGTTCGACATCACCGACGCGCTCGACGCGGAGGGCCGTGGCACGCTGGTCGTCCGGGTCCACGCGCCGCTCGACAAGCGGGAGATCGTCCACGGCAAGCAGCGCAGCATTCCGCGCGATGTGTATGACGTGTGTGCCTTCACGCCGAGCAGCGGGATCTGGCAGTCGGTGTGGTTGGAGGCGCGTCCGGCGACGTATCTCGCCGACGTGGCTCTGCGGCCGAGTGCGGAGCTCGACGCGATCGAGGCGACCGTGTCGATCACCGGCGCGACCGGCGCGACCGGCTCGGCCGGGTCGCCCCACTCGCCCGGCTCGGTACGCCTCACCGCCACGGTCGCGGGCGAGCAGCCGGTCACCGTCGAGGTCACCGACCCGACCCGGCCGCTCTCGTTCCGCCTCCCGATCACCGCGCCGCGCCTGTGGAGCCCGGCCGATCCGCACCTGTACGAGGTGACGGTGACGCTGGAATCCACCGACGGAACGGACCGGGTCGGCGCGGCGACCGGCCTGCGCAGCGTCCAGACCGACGGTGACCAGATCCTGCTCAACGGCGAGCGCCTCTACGTCCGCGGCGTCCTGGACCAGGGTTACTGGCCGCGTACCGGCATCACCGCGCCGGACGACCAGGCGTTCGTGACAGACCTGGAAGCAGCCCGGGCCGCCGGGTTCAACCTGGTCCGCAAGCACCTCAAGCTCGAAGACCCGCGGTTCCTGTACCACGCCGACCGCCTCGGCATGCTCGTGTGGGCCGAGCCGGCCAGCACCGGGATCTTCACGCCGGCGGCCGTGGCCCGCTTCGAAGCGCAGATCGAGCCGATGGTGCGCCGTGACGGCAACCACCCGAGCGTCGTGATCTGGGGCCTGTACAACGAGGAGTGGGGCCTGGACTGGGACGTGCCCGGGGATCCGGCCAAGCAGGAAGCCACCCGCCGCGCCTACGAGATGCTCAAGGACCTCGACGCGAGCCGGCCGGCCGTGGACGACTCCGGCTGGTCGCACGTGGCCACCGACCTGGTCGACTGGCACATCTACGACGAGTACCCGGACGGCTGGGCCGCCAAGGTGCGCACACTGCTCGCCGACGGCAAGCCCGGCTTCCCCGTCCCCATCGGACCCGGCGTCCTGGTCGAGAAGGTACTGATGGCCGACGGCCGGCCCGCCCCGGCGGTCCCGAACCTCAACAGCGAGTTCGGCGGCGGCCTGACGAGTGTCGAGCGGGGCTGGAACCTGCGCTGGCAGACGCTGGAGCTGCGACGATACGATGGTCTTTCCGGCTATGTGTGGACCGAGCTGTACGACATCGAACACGAGACGGCCGGGATCTACGCCTTCGACCGCACGGCCAAGGACGACGGCGGCAACCCGCCGAGCGAGACGAACGCCGTGACCGTGGCCATCCCCGACGTCACGCCGCTGGCTCCGGGATGCGACTTCGTCGCGGCCGACGGCGCGGTCGAGTTCGACGTGCGGATCTCCCACCACGGTTCGGAGCCGGTGGAGGTCACCGTCGTCCCGGTCTGGGGTCCGGCGTTGCAGCCGTACACCGCCGCGCAGGGGTTCGGGTCCGAGGTCGGCTCGGGCCGGAGCGCCAAGGTGCGGCCGTTCCGTCTCAGCGAGCCCCTTCGGATCAGCGAGCGGATACCCTCCGGGGTAGACGTCGCACGCCTGCACCTGGTGCTCGTCTGTGCCGGAGAGGTCGTCGGCCACACCTCGGTGGACGCCGCGACGCGACCGGTCGGACGCACGGCGATCGACGGCAACCCAGCGGCGCGCTAATACCATGATCCCTGATATCAGCGTGCTTACCAGCCCCACTTCCGTAGGAGGACATCCATGGCCGGCGTCCGCCTCCGCGACGTAGCCGAACGTGCGGGTGTCTCGATCCGCACCGTCTCGAACGCGGTGAACGGCTACGCCCCCGTCTCCGACGAGGTGCGCGCGCGGGTCGAGGCAGCGGTCGCCGAGCTCGGCTACCGGCCGAACCTCATGGCCCGCAACTTCAAGCGCGGCCGCACCGGGTTGATAACGCTCGTCGTGCCGGAGCTGGACGTGCCGTACTTCTCGGAGCTGGCGCGCGCGGTCATCACCAAGGCCCGCGCGTACGGCTACACGGTCGTCGTCGACCAGACCGACGGCGAGCCGGACCGGGAACGCGAGCTGGTCATGCAGGACTCGAACGCGGCGGCGATGTTCGACGGCGTGATCCTGAGCCCGTTGGCGCTCACCCACGCCGACCTCGCCCAGCGCGGCGCCAACCAGCCGCTGGTGCTGCTCGGCGAGCGCATCGCGGAGAGCTCCTTCGACCACGTCGCGATCGACAACGTCGCGGCGGCGGGCACCGCGACGGAGCACCTGCTGGCCCTGGGCCGGCGGCGCATCGCGGCCATCGGCGACCAGCCGTGGGAGAGCGGCGAAACGGCGCAGCTCCGGACCCGCGGCTATCGCGACGCGCACGCCGCCCGCGGCCTCGACGTCGACGAATCCCTGGTGGTCACGACCCGCCGCTTCCACCGCGCCAGCGGCGCCGAGGCGATGGCGGCCCTGCTCGAGCACCCGCAGGGCCCGCCGGACGCCGTGTTCTGTTACAACGACCTGGTCGCCCTCGGCGCCATCCGCACACTGCTGACCAACGGCGTACGGATCCCGGACGACATCGCCGTGGTCGGCTTCGACGACATCGAGGCCGGCCGCTACAACACCCCGACGCTGACCACGATCTCGCCGGACAAGACGAGGATCGCCGAGCTGGCCGTGGACCGGCTGATCGCCCGACTCGACAATCAGGACGACACGGCGCCGGAGGAGCTGTGGGCACCGTATGAACTGATGGTTCGGGAGAGCACGGTGACGCCGTGACACCGACACCGCAGGCCGAGTGATCGGCAAGCCGTCGCGCGGCGGCCGGCAGCTTGCCGACATCGGCGAGCCGACGCTGCGACGGTGTCAGAGTTTTGGTTCCGCCGAGCATCGCGGCGATGCGGCCGATGGAGCTGTCTTTGCCCGTCGCCCTCACTATGGCGTGCCCTCGGCCTTTCACCACCACGGTTCCGGCCGAGGCACGGCGTCGTGCGCGGGAGACTTGTCCACGGCGACGGATTCGCCGGTGAGCGCGGATTCGTCGACGAGCAAGGCGGCCTCGGCCACCATGTGTTCTCCGGCGTGATCGCAGCGGGCCATCTGCCCAGGAGGGGCCGCACAGAGCCCTGATCATCCGCGGCATCGGGACTCGGGCTCTGCGCGCTCCGGTGTCAGGGTGCTCCGGGGAGCAGGACGGTGATGGTCAGCCCGCCCTCGGGGCGGGCGGTGGCGGTGAGGTGGCCTTGGTGGGCGTGGATGACGGCGTCGACGATGGACAGGCCCAGGCCGGCGCCTTCGGGGGTGGGCATCGCGGTGGACAGGCGGGTTCGGTCGCCGCGGTGGAAGGGTTCGAAGAACCGCTCCACGGTGGCGGGTTCCAGGCGGGGGCCGTCGTTGGCCACGGTCAGTTCGGCCCAGGTGCCGGGGTGGGCGGTGTCGGCGGGGTGGCGGACGGTACGGGTGCTCACCTGGAGCAGGCCGGCTTCGTTGTTGTATTTGACGGCGTTCTCCAGCAGGTTGGTGACCGCGATGTCGAGCAGGGCGAGGTTGCCGCGCAGGGGCGCGGGTTCCAGCCGGCTGACGACGTCCAGGGCACGGGCCCGGGCCCGTGCGGCGATGTGGTCGAGGGCCTCGGCGGTGATGTCGGCGAGGTCGTCCTCCTCGACGTCGGTCAGGCGCTGTTCGGAGCGGGCCAGGACCAGCAGGGCCTCGATCAGGCGCTGGGCGCGGTCGGTGGCCTGGGTGACGTCGTTGGCCATGAGGCGCCACTGTTCCTGGGTGGGTTCGGCTTTCGCGAGGGTGACCTCGGTGGCGGCTCTGGTGACGGCCAGGGGGGTGCGCAGTTCGTGGCTGGCGTTGGCGACGAAGCGGCGCTGGGCGGCGAAGGAGGCGTCGAGGCGCTCCAGCATCGCGTCGAAGGTGTCCCCCAGTTCCTTGAGTTCGTCGGCCGGACCGGTGAGGTTGAGCCGTTCGTGCAGAGTGGTCCGGCTGGCGCGGCGGGCCGCGGCGGTGATCGCGGCGATGGGGCGCAGCATCCGGCCGGCGACCCACCAGCCGAGCAGCGCGGAGACGGCGACCACCACCAAGAGCAGCAGAAAGGCGTCGCGGAGCAGGTGCGAGGCGGCGGAGTCACGGATCTGGTCGCTGAGGCCGATGAAGTGGTCGTGATCGGGGTCCGCACGGCCGGGGACCTGGTTGGCGGGCAGAGGACGGAAGATCGCGTGGTAGAAGGCGAAGGTGAGAGTGAGCAGCAGGACGGTGCCGCCGACGGTGAACAGGGTGGCGTAGGCGAGGGTGAGACGGGTGCGGATGGTCATCGGCGGCAGCCTCAGCCATCCGGGTGACTTGGGCAGGCGGCGTGTCATGGGGTGATCCGGTAGCCGGCGCCGACGACGGTCTCCACCAGCTCTGGCGCCCCGAGTTTGCGGCGCAGCCGGTTGACGGTGACCCGGACGGTGTTGGTGAACGGGTCGGCGTTTTCGTCCCAAGCGCGCTCCAGGAGTTGCTCCTGGCTGAGAACGGCTCCGTCCGCGGTGAGAAGCACCTGCAGGAGCGCGAACTCCTTAGCGGTCAAGGGGATCGGGCGGCCGGCGCGGTGGACGGTGCGGCGCAGGGTGTCCATGGTCAGGTCGCCATGGCTGAGCACAGCGGTGTGCGAGCGGCCACGACGGGCCAGGGCCCTGATGCGCAAGATGAGTTCGGGGAAGGAGAAAGGTTTGCCGAGGTAGTCGTCGGCGCCCAGGCTGAGGCCGTCGACGCGGTCGTCGAGGCCCGACAGGGCGGTGAGCATGAGGATCATGGGGGCGTCGTCACGGCCGGACAGGCGGCGGCAGATCTCGTCGCCGTGGATACCGGGCAGGTCGCGGTCCAGCACCAGGACGTCGTAGGACGCGTTGACATCGATCTTGTACAGGGCGTCGTCGCCGTCGTGGCTGACGTCCACGGCCATGCCCTGGTCCCGCAGCCCCTCGGCGATGCGCGCGGCCAGGCGTTGTTCGTCCTCGGCGATCAGGATCCGCATGGAATCATCCTCTCGCGGACCCGAGCCGGTCGGCGGCAGGTGAAGTGAGCAGGTCGGGCAGGCCGACGGTGTACCAGGTGGCACCGAGCTGGTCGACGGTCAGCGCCTGGTAGCCGGTGCTGTCGGCAAGGGTGGTCAGCCAGGCCTGGACGGAGGCGCGGCCACCGGAATCGCCTGCCACGGCCAGGGCGGCGGTGGCATATCCGTCGGCGAGGGTGAGATCGGGTCCGGTGACGGTGACCTGGGCCAGTTCCGTGGCGGGGCGCGCGGTGCGCGGGTCGAAGACGTGATCGCCGCGCTCCGCGCCGCCGGAGGTCGCCACGGCGCCTTCTCGCAGGTGGAGCACGGTCAGCAGGGTGCCCGGACGGTGCGGGTCGGTGATCCCGACCCGCCAGGGAGCCGGATCCCTTCCGCCGCGCAGACGCACGTCGCCGCCCGCGTTGAGGATGTGCCGGGACAGGCCCTGCGCGGCGGCCAGTGCGCAGGCGTGTTCGGCGGCCCAGCCTTTCACGGCGCCGCACGGGTCGAAGCGTGGCGGGTCGCCGACCGCCCAGGCGTCGAAGGCGCCACCACTGGCCCGCTTCAACCGCTCGCACAGATCGAGGACTTCGCGGATCTCCGCGCCGTGGGGGTGGCCGGCGACAGCGGCGACGGGCATCAGGCCGTCGCGGATGCGGCTGATCGGGCTGTCAGGCCGAAACGGGGAGAAGACCCGGTCGACGTGGTGAAGGTGGGCAAACGCCGCCGCTGCGGCGGCCTGGAAGACGGCGGCGTCGCCGGGATCGGGGGCGGTGAGGGAGACGACCGTACCCATGACGGCTTCGGTGGCGATCCGCATGGCGGTCACCGGTGGGCCGCATCGAGCGCGGCCTGCAGGGACTGCGCATAGCCGCCGGAGGTGTAGGTGGCGCCCGACACCGCGTCGATGTTGGCGCTCTGCGCCTTGAGCGCCTCGGCCTTGAGCTGGGGCAGGGCGTAGGAGTCGATCTGTGAGCTGTGGCCACCGGTGGTCTGCTGAAGCACGGTGACATCCGTGAGCTTGCCGGCCCTGAGCACGGCCTGGACCTGCATGGGACCGTAGCGGGTGTCGACCACGCTGCCGGTGAAACGCCCGCTGACCGCGACGGTGTTGGGTGAGCCGGACGATTGACCGCCAGTGCCACCGGACGGGGCCCCACCGGTGGGGGCGGTGGAGTTCGTGGAGGCGCCGCCCGTCTGCGAGGAAGCACCGGGCAGCTTGGAGGAGGCGGACAACGCGGACTTCGGGGCACCGGCGGACTCGGCCTTGACCCCGATGAGCAGGGCGAGTCCGGCGCTGGTGCCGAGCAGGGCCATCGTGGTCTTGCGCATGACGGCTTTTCCTCCTAGAACTCGAACGCTTCGCGGTGGATCCGCCGCTGGGGGACGCCCGACCGCCGCAGCTGCACCTCGGCGGCCTCGGCCATCCCGGTCGGCCCGCACAGGTACACGTCCCGCTGCGCGATGTCGGGCACGCTGTGCCGCAGGCGGGCGGCGGACAGCGGGTCGCCGCGGGGGCCGGTGCGGGGGCCGATCACCGGGTAGAGACCGAAACCGCGCCGCCGGGCGATGTCCTCCAGCTCGGGGTAGAGGACGAGGTCCTCGGGGCGCGAGGCGCGATAAAGCAGGATCACGTCGGCGCCGACACCGGGCAGGCTCTCATAGAGCGCGCGGATCGGGGTGATACCGGCTCCTCCGGCGATCAGCAGCACCTTGCGGGCCCGGCTGCGGCGCCGCTCGGTGAACGTGCCGTAGGGACCCTCGAACCAGACCCGGGTACCGGGGTGCAGCCGAGTGAGGGCAGCACTGGAGTCGCCGAGGTTCTTCACAGTGATCCGCCACTGGCCCAGCTCAGGGTCGGCGGACAGCGAATAGGGGTGCGACTGCCACCACAGGCCGCGGGCCAGGAAGCGCCAGCGCAGGAACTGGCCGGCCTGGGCGCCCAACTCGTCCAGAGCACGTCCGGTGAAGTAGATCGACACCACACCCGGCCCCTGCACCTCGACGCGGGCCACCCGGACCTCGTGGCGCAGGGACCGGCGCAGCGGCACGAAGACCCGGAAGACCACCACCGCCAAAGCCACGGCGATGTGGGCACCAGACCACAACAGCCGGTTGCGCGCCGAGGCCGAGAAGTCCGTGCCGACGGCGAACTCGTGCGCGAAGGCGAGCGCGATCGCGACGTAGACGAGCAGATGGATGTGATACCAGGTCTCGTACGGCAGCTTGCGGCGTACCGCGCGGGCCGAGACGACCCCGACCAGCACGAGCAGGGCCAGGCCGAAGGCGGACAACAGCACATCCGGATAGTGGAGAAGGACGGTGCCCGTCTCGGCGACCGGATCGGTGCCGGACTGCCAGGCGTAGCCGAGGATGATCAGCACCGCGTGGGCCACCGCCAGCGCGACGGTGTACTCGCCCAGGGCCCGGTGGTACCGCGACACCACATCCGAGCCGACCCGGTTCTCCAACCAGGGAATACGCGCCATCAACGCGACCAGGACCAGCAACAGGTAGGCGGCCAGCAGACCGGACAGGCGCCCGGCGGCGGTCACATAGTCCCCACCTCCGCCCAGCGAACCGGGAATGGTGTCCTGCCACCACAGCGCCAGGACGGCCGGCACACCGGCCCAGATGGCCAGCAGCAACGCCCGTGACCACAGGCGGCCCGCGCCCGGCAGGCCGGCAGGCCGCTGCGGGGACGGTCCGGCCCGGTGACGGGACTGCTGCGCGGAGTGGGAGCTCATAGTAGACACAGACGGCTCCCGTCACTGTGCGGGGATCTCACCACACCACCGTCTCCGTCAGGGCATAACACACCGGTAACAGACCAGGCCCACCCCGCGCAGCGGCGGGGCCGACTCATCGGTCCGGCCGGGCAACAACTGCCGAGTCCTGCTTTGCCGGCAGCACCGCCATAGCGCTGGTCACGCTCAGGGCCCCACCCGCAGGATGCCGCGATGCGCGGACGTCGGCGATCGAGCCCGGCCCGGTGCGCGACCACGCCGAGGCGAGGCCGGTGCGGTCCAGGTTGAGTGCGTTGGTCAGCCAGGCGAAGCCCGCGTATATCCGCCAGATGCGGCTCAGCACGCTTCGACCTCACTGGGAAGGTCAGGACGTAGTAGTAGGCGTCGCGCGGCAGACCCGACCCGTCCGACGGCGTGCTTCATCAATATCGGGCAAACTATGCATGCTCGTACTACCGCCTATAGCTGATTATTCGGTCTAGAAAACCGGCAATCGGACTATTGACGTGAATCATCTGTGTCAGCACACTGAAGCGCAATCGGTCCCGCCATCCTGGTCACCGGGAATTGTCAAGGACACGGCACGACAGCACGTTCCGATCGCGGCTCCGCACCCGGACTCCCCGCGATGTCAGCGCCCGAAACCGCTCCGAGCGATCCGACGTCTCAGCCACCAGGACGTCAGCAGCCAGGCACGTCGGATTGTCATGACTGACAAGGACCTGAAGAGCAATGTCCGGCATGCACTCCGCACCCCTGACGGCTCACGTGGACCCGAGCGTTCGCGGCCGTCTTCCGGGGGCTCCCCGAAATCACCCCGAGCACCATTCACCGTCGTCACCGCCACGACCGCGGCATCCCTCGCCACGCTGTTCCCGAAGTGTCCGAAGGCACCGGACCGGGACCGGCAATCCGACGTGCCAAAGCCGCGCCGCGATCCCCCCGACCAGTGCGCAGGTCCGGACATGAGCCCCCGACGCCGACTGCGGACCAGGTCGGACGACCGCAACGAGACGCTCATCGCAAGCGACGTCTGCGCACGATCAGTGCGGCCGGTGTACGTCGTGGCACGGCACGCCTGCTTCGAGTCCCGCCGCATCCGCAGCGGCGACGAGCCGATGCACGCCCGCAGCCCCCTGCGGATGCGCCTGGTCCTGGCTCTGATCGGACTGGCCAACGCGATCGCCGGAGCGGTGTTCTTCGCCACCGAGCACGCCACCGGATTCGTGCTGGCCTGTACGGTGTTCGGGCTCCTCGTGGTGGCGGACATCGGCGTCATCCTCATCCACATCCGGCAGGGCCCCAACTGGCAGCCGGGCCAGGACATCCCGCCCTACCGGCCGGTCGAGACGCCCCTGGGGCCGATCCGGCGGCGGCCCCCACTGCCGCAGAACACCCGCGTCCACATCTACCTGGCCATGATGTCGTCATGCCTGGTCCTGATGATCGTCGCGTGGACGTTCATCAGGTTCTACTCATTCGCCACCGCGACTGTCATGACGCTGATCGCGACGGCCCTCCCGCCGGTGGCCGCGGTGGTGGCCAACTCCCCGGGGGGCGACTGAGTTCCCGGCTTCCGGGTCAGCCGTGTTGCAGCCCCAGCGGGGTCGGGGCGGTCGACGCGCCGCCGCGGCCCACGGCCCAGATGGCGCTCGCGCCCGGGCTCGTGGACACCGCGTCGCGCTGCGGCTGCGGAGCAGGGCCGTCGTCTCCGCTCAGCTGAGCCCGACGACAGTGAAGACGTCGCCGGGAGTCCCGGCGGTGTAGAACGGCTTGCCGAGGATGGCCGTCCCCGGCCCGGTGGAGGTGGCGCCCATGCAGCGGTACGGCGTGTCGCCGACCTGGTTGGTCGGCTCGAAAACGTACTCGTGGGCCGCGGCGTCCACGGTCAGCAGCGTCCACATTTGCCCGGTGCTCTCGGGGATGGTGTGCAGGCAGTCGCTCTGGCGAATGCCGAAGCGGAACTGGGCCAGGCACAGCCCGCTGGCCGCGTTGACCACGTTGTAGGTGCCGGCGGGCTGACCGGCGACCGGCTGGAAGCTGAAGCCCTGCTCCGCGGCGCCAGAGCAGGCCACGCCGACGACGTTGGCGTTGACGTCCGTGGTCCCGCCGGGGACGTCGACGCACGTTCCGGTGGCGGCGGAGTGGATGGTGCTGGAGAACGCCGCGGCCGGCCGAGCGGCTCCGGCACCGATGCCGATCGGGGCCGCCGACGCCGCGGGCATCCCGGACCCGAACAGGGCTCCGATGGCGGCAAGGACCGCCACCAGTGATCGCCGATGCATGTCTGTCCCCCTGGTTCGCGGGAGACCGAAGCCGCCCGGACGTGCCGGTGCCCGTCCGACACCGGTCGACGGGGTTGGACATTAGTCGCCGCGGACCCTATGTCAATACTCTGGTTTTCCACGACCGGTCCGGGCCGCCGGGGGCAACCTGACGCTCGAATCCTTCAGAAATAGTAAAGAAATCACCGGACGCACATAAGGGCGGAGCTATCAGCCCGCGACGATCGCAGCTGAAGACCCTGTCGGGAATCCCACAGTGACGCCCGATAGTGGATGCCCCGAATGGGCTACATCTGCCACTCGAACCTACTACGGCGAGATCCGTAGTTATCGGTAATGGTCGATATGCAGCACCCTGCAGTCCTGCGGCGATCAGCGGCGCAGCAAAGGCGACAACAACGGTCGTACCCGTACTTGACCCGCCGGTAATACGCGCTTACTGCTTGTTTACCGCCAGAGCATTGACATCCGGGTACTGATTTTAGAAGACTCTCGCGGCGACGGCCGTCTTCACCCGTTCCCGGACCACCCACTCCGGGGCACCGATCCTGCCCTCGCCGCCCACCCGGCGGCTCGCACT